>CAXSDU010000002.1:101492-145102 GCA_964236165.1 uncultured Parafilimonas sp.
TTTTTATAAAAGAGAAAACAAATTCAACTGCAGGTAATTTAAGCGTGCAGGTTCAAAAATTAAAAGAAGCTGGTTATATTGATGTGATAAAAGAATTTAAAGATAATTATCCAAACACTACATGTAAAATAACGCATAAGGGCATTAAAGCTTTTGAAGAATACGTAAAAGCATTGCAACAATATTTACAGGTAAAAAAATAAAATTATGTCTCTGTTATTAGGTCGTAATTCTTTTGGTGATAAAAAAAATAAAGGAAATGTTTTATCAAAACAACAAGCAGAAGATTTATTAAATGATTGGGTGAAAAATGAGCGACTGAAATTACACATGCAACAAGTGGCATATTTAATGCAAAGCTGGGCAAAAGAAAAGGAAAATTTAAGTGAAGAAGATATTTGGCGCTGGCAGCTTGCAGGTTTGTTGCACGATGCAGACTGGGATCAATGGCCAGAAAACCATTGCAAAAAAATTATAAAAGAACTGGAAAGCAGAAATATTGATCCTGAAATAATACATGCCATTGCATCGCATGGTCATTTGCATTTTGGTGTGCAGCCTCAAACGAAAATGGATAAAATGTTATATGCTTTTGATGAGTTAAGCGGATTAATTCATGCGTATTCTTTAATGCGCCCAAATGGTTATGAATGCATGGATATAAAAGGCGTAAAAAAACGATTAAAAGAAAAATCTTTTGCTGCAAATGTTTCAAGAGAAGATATTAATGATGCATGCAATCGCGGAGAAATTTCTTTAGATGAATTAATTGCATTTATAATTGAAAAACAGCCGAAGGTTGAACAATGAGTTAATTCACTTTAATGCACACAAGGTTTAGTAAATTTGCAACCATTATGAAGCAGTTTACTGTTCCAAATATTTATCGCAGTGAAGTTTTAAGTGCTATTAAGCACAAAAGAAAAATAGAAGACAAATTAAAAAAAGATTTTTCTCCAACGCTCCTTGATTTCGGTAATTTAAAAATGTATCTCGCAAGACATTTTGGTTTTTGTTACGGCGTTGAAAATGCTATTGAAATTGCTTTTAGAACAATTGAAGAAAATCCAGGTAAAAGAATTTTCTTATTAAGTGAAATGATACACAATCCGCAGGTAAATGCAGACTTGCAGGAAAAAGGAATTAAATTTTTACAAGACACACAAGGCAAACAATTAATTTCTTTTGATGAATTAAGCGAAAATGATATTGTATTAATTCCTGCTTTTGGTACTACAATTGAAATAGAAAATATACTGATTGCAAAAGGCATTCAAATAGAAAAATATAATACAACCTGCCCTTTTGTTGAAAAAGTTTGGAACCGTAGCACACAAATTGCAGAAAAAGGATACAGCATTGTTGTACATGGCAAACCTAAACACGAAGAAACACGCGCAACATTTTCACATGCTTCCTCGCAAACACCTTCTGTTGTTATAAATGATATGAATGAAGCCGTTGAATTGAGTAAATACATCACCGGCGAAAAAACTGCTGAATCTTTTTATACTGAATTTGCAGGACGCTTTTCAAAAAATTTTGATATAAAAGAACATTTACAGCGCTTTGGCGTAGTTAATCAAACCACACAGTTGGCAACCGATACACAAGCAATAGCAGAATATTTAAAACAGGTTGTAAAAAGTAAATATAATTTAAGTGATGTAAATGTTCACCAACACTTTGCTGATACACGTGATACGCTATGCTATGCAACAAATGATAATCAATCAGCTGTTAGTACTTTATTAAATACACCTGCAGATTTAGCAATTGTTGTAGGCGGATACAACAGCAGTAACACTTCTCATCTTGTTGAATTGTGCGAAGAAAAACTTACAACATATTTTATTGATAGTGCTGACAAAATAATTTCAGCAAAAGAAATTTCGCATTGTAATTGGAAAACGAAACAGGAATATCTAACAAAAGATTATTTGCCTTTAAAAAAACCTGTTACTATATTAATTACGAGTGGCGCCAGTTGCCCGGATGCTGTAGTAGAATCAGTTATTGAAAGACTATCTTCATTTTTTTCAGTTGATAAAAAATTTAATGAAGTAACAAGATTATTCTTATAAAAGTAGGCCCGCCCTAAAAAGAGCTGGCCGTTGCTAACCTATGAAAAACACCTATTGAAAATTTCTTTGCGGGTGATTACGTTTTATAGTTCCTTTATTTACTTTTTTATTTTCACCATTACCATTATCTTTTTTACGCATATTATTTGGCGGTTGCTGCTGTTGTTGTGGTTGCTTTTGTTGAGAATTTTGTTGCTGTTGTTTTCGTCTGTTTTGTTGTTCACTCCTAAGCATATCATGAAACTGCCGGTCTGTAGTATAAACTTTATTTACTCTTTGTCCATTGCTACCCAATACTTTTTTAAAGTTCCCTTGATAATGTTGTTTAATCTCAACAACTCTTTTTTCATATCCAACTTCATCGTTTGGATATTTATTTCTGGCTTGTTTAATTTCGTTCTGGTAATTAGTATAAATAGGCCAAAAATTTTGTGCCTCCTGCGGAGAAAGATTTAATTCGTGTGAAATGTATGCCATTTTAATGACTTCAATTCGCTGATCATCATTTTCGTTAGGTGGCTGCTGCGAAAAACAAAAGTAGCTATGAAAAAAGAAAAATAATAATAAAGGGTATATTTTTTTCATCTTTTTCATTTTAAATACCTTTTGTATTATTGCCTGGGTCAGAATTTTCAAGTAAATAATTGCTTATTTCTTCGTCAGACATATTTTCAAGAAGTGCTTTTATATCTACATCCTGTGTGTCATTTTGAGGTATGTAAATATCAGAGTCGTCATTGTTTAAATAATTGGAAATTTCCACATCAGAAAGTTGAGAAATAGCCTGGTCAACTTTTACATCAGCATACTTATTTTGAATATTAGCTGGAGATTTAGTTTGTTGCATATAATAATATCCGCCACCAAACATTAAGGCTACAACACATGCAGCAGCTGCGTAAGATATCCATCTGCGTGTTTTAGTACCGATAGAAATAATTTCTGCAGGTTGTGCTTTAGTTGTTGCTTGTGGAATTAAATTTTCAAAATAACCTGAAGGAACTGTATAAACATTTGTTTTAGAAAATTTACTTAGAAATGGAGAAAGTTGCTTCAACTCTTCCTGTACATTATCATTTTCAATTTTTATTTTTTCAAGAATATTATCTGCAAGATTATTAAAATAACCATCAGGCACACTATACACGTTTTGCACCTTAACATTTAGCTGGTTAATTGATAATTTATTAAATATAATTTCTGATAATTTATCAAAATAACCTGAAGGAACTGTATAAGGAGTTATTTTCGATACAGAATTTAACCAGATTTGTCTTTCAATATTTTCAGAAAAATCAATAAAAAAATCATCGGGCAAAAAATAAATATTCTCACGTCCAGCATTAATTATTGCGTTTGCATTAAGGGCTTTTAATTCATCCAATATATTAATATTATCTCCCATCTATATTTTAGGACGCGTATAGGCGCCGGGCGTTTAATTATTTTTAATGAATTCTTCAATTTTTTTTACTGCATGATGATAACTTGCTTTTAAAGCACCTTCACTTGTATCTAATACACGGCTCATTTCTTCATAAGGCATTTCATCATAATACCTTAAATTAAAAACAATTTTTTGCTTTTCAGGCAATTGCTGTATGGCAAGTTGCAACTTCCACTCAAGCCTGTTTGCATCAAAATTTTTATCGGCTACAACTTTGTTTGCTAATCCGGATTCTAAATCACTAAGACTTAAAGTGCTTTTTTTCTTTTGTTGTTCAAGAAAAGTTAAGCTTTCATTTGTTGCTATGCGGTAAAGCCATGTATAAAGCTGGCTGTCTTCTCTAAAATTTTCAAGTCCGTTCCAAACCTTTATAAACATATTTTGCAAAACATCATTTGTGTCTTCATGATCTACCACAATCCGTCTTATATGCCAATATAATTTTTCCTGATATTTTTTTATTATAGCTGTAAATGCCTTCTCTTTTGTTTCCGGCTGTTTAAACTGCTCTAATAATTCCCTATCGTCGATTTGCATGCAGGGTATTTTAAATGTTAAAGTCCGGTTTTAGATTTGTATTTAGAGCTAAAGTTTAATAAATGTTTCATAAAGACCTAATGCAATTTAATTTAAAACATGGTTTTGCCGTTCCGATAATTTTTCATCTTTCTTTATTTTTAACTCCCATTCCCAGGCAGTACGCATCATTTCATCAAGATCAAATTTTATATTCCAGTTTAAACTATTTACTGCAAGATTGTTGTTCGCATAAATAGCTTCTACATCGCCAGGTCGTCTGCTGCCAATTTTATAATTCAACTTTTTGCCTGATACTTTTTCAAAAGCTTGTATAGCTTCCAATACACTTGTGCCGTTACCACTTCCCAAATTAAATATATCACATTCAGAAATATTTTTTTGATTGATAAGATATTGCAATGCTAATGTGTGTGCATGTGCAATGTCGCATACATGAATATAATCACGGATGCAGCTTCCATCTCTTGTATTATAATTATTGCCGTAAACAATTAACTGCGGAAGTTTGCCGGTTGCTGTTTGTGTTATTGCAGGCACAAGATTTTGGGGTTTTCCTAAAGGCAATTCACCGATTAGTGTAGATGGATGTGCGCCAACCGGATTAAAATATCTTAATAAGATTGAGTTGCAATCAGACTGGTTTGAAAAATTTTTTACAATTTCTTCACCCATTTGTTTAGTAGCGCCATATGGTGATTCTGCTTTTTTTACAGGAGATTTTTCTGTAACAGGAACAGCATCCGGATTACCATAAACAGTGCATGAAGAAGAGAATACAAAATATTTTACCTTAAATTCTTTTATGCATTTAAGAATATTTATAAGAGACAATAAATTATTCTCATAATATTCCAGTGGCTTTTCTACAGATTCACCAACTGCTTTAAATGCGGCAAAATGTATAACACCACTTATATCTTCATGCTCCTGGAAAACGGCAAGCGTTTCATCAAAATTTTTAAGATCTACTTTATAATTTTTAATTTTTTTGCCGGTTATCTTTTCAATACCATCAATTAAATAGGTTGTAGAGCGCGAGTTATCATCAATTGAAATCACATCAAACCCATTTTCAATAAGATCAACAATAGTATGTGAACCAATGAAGCCACAACCACCAGTTACCAAAATTTTTTTCATGATATAGCTTTAGCGAAATTTATTAAACCCGCAAAAATAATTAAAACTGAACAGAAAATAAATGAAAGAACCAGTATATACCGGCTGCAAGTAAAGCGCTAACCGGTATTGTAAGAACCCATGCCCATATAAGATTGATTGTTATGCCCCAACGTACTGCGCTTAAGCGTTTGGTAGCACCTACACCCACAATAGAACCGGCAATTGTATGCGTAGTACTAACAGGTGCGCCAAGATTGGCTGCAGTAAAAAGTGTAATAGCGCCAGCCGTTTCAGCACAAACGCCTTCCAGTGGTGTAACCTTTGTTATTTTGGTACCCATCGTTTTTACAATTCGCCATCCGCCGCTCATTGTTCCTAAGCTAATTGATGTATAACACATAAAAGGCACCCATGCAGGTATCTGTGTTATGTTAGGAATTATATGTTCTGCAACCATTGCGGCGCCAATTATCCCAATTACTTTTTGTGCATCGCTGCCACCATGGCCCAAACTAAATGTTGCAGAAGAAACCAACTGCAGTCGCTTATACATATTCATTGTTTTAAAAGCAGACTCAGCTCTAAAGTGATTAACAAAATATGAAACAATGAAAATAATACCCAGTGCAAGCAAGCCCCAAAACTCAAACGGCTTTTTAAATTTTATAAATATGAGGCAGGATGCAAGAACAGTAATAATGATTATTATCTTAAGCCAGAAATTTTGCTGAATTGTAACGAGCGTAATAAACATTGATATAATCATACCAATAATAGGCGCTAATAATATAAAGAGAAGCGTTAAACTAATACCACCGTTTAAAGACCAGTTAATACTGCTGAACCCGGAATGTGCAATGGCTGCACCGGCAAAACCACCAATTAATGTATGTGATGATGAAGAGGGAATTCCATACCACCAGGTTAATAAATTCCAGCAAATTGCTGCAACAATTCCAGACAATACTACTACAAGATCGTATCTGCCTGTATTAACAGTTTTGGCAACTGTATTGGCAACTTCATGATCCCTAAAAACAAAATAAGCAACAAAATTGAAGAACGCAGCCCATATCACTGCCTGAAAAGGTGTTAGCACTTTTGTAGAAACAATAGTGGCGATAGAATTTGCTGCATCATGAAATCCATTTATAAAATCAAAAATTACTGCCAGAACTATAATTACTATTAGTAATGTTGACATTCGTTAACTTGATTGGTGATGAACAGTTGAATTGCGTTACGCGTATTTTACAATTATTGATTCAATGGCATTACCGGCATCTTCACATTTATCGGTTGCGGTTTCCATTGCATGATAAACTTCTCTTTTTTTAATGAGCATTTTTACATCCTGCTCCATATCAAATAATCTTTCCACGCACAAATCATAAATATCATCTGCCTGGTTTTCTATACTGTTTATTTTTACAAGTGCATTCGTCATTGCTTGTAAATTTTTCATATCACGCAAACCTTCTACAGCAATTTTAATTTCATCAACAGCATAGCCAATTAAATTAGCCAACTTAAGAATGCCTTCATCAGAATTATTAATATTATAGAAACAAATACGTTTTGCTGATGAATAAATATAATCAGCCACATCATCGAGTGTAGTAGCAAGGTGATGAATATCTTCTCTGTCGAAAGGTGTAATAAATGTGCGGCTTAACTGCGTAAATATCCTGTGTGTTGTATCATCATTTTTATGTTCGGCATTTTCTACCTGGCTTAAAATAGCAAAGCGTTTATTTCTGTCTGTTTCAGCAATCAGGGTTTTAAGTAATACACTCATTTCAGATACAGTGCTTATAACTTCTTCAAACATTGTATAAAAGATCCTGTCTTTAGGCTGAAATATTTTCATGAATGAGTTAAACGACATAACCAGATTTTTATATTACTTAATCAACTGCAATATTATTTTGATGATAATAATTTATTAACACTGGCAATATAGTGTTTAAGTGCTGTTCCCAACAAACTATTGGCGGTTTTTTAGAGTTTGTTTTTTAAATAACATCGCTTTTAAGCGGCTTTAGATAATTGATATTATCTGTTAACAAGTTTAGTAGTTGGTAACATTGCCGTAACACTGAGTTAACATTGGGATAATCTTGTACACTTTCCTTTGCAGCCAAATAAAATATATGCAAGCAAAAGGCTACAAAAGATTTTTTAAAAACGGTTCAATTCTAATTATTCTCGTACTTAACGTCTGTGCTTTACAAGCGCAATTCGTATCAAATTCAGATTCTGCTTTTAAAGCAAATAAGCCTAACTCCGGCAGAATTTGGGGTTATGTTTTTGCCGACTATTATTATAAAGGCAATACAGACACATTAAATCGTGGCGGTGGTAATCAATACACAGGCATTCCAAAAAACAGAGATGCATTTCAGATAAGGCGCGCTTATCTTGGTTATAATTATAATATCACCAGTAAATTTTCTGCTGAATTATTACTAGCTGCAGAAAACGGTGCTACCAGTGGTGAAGCACTAACAGATAATAAACTGGCTTTTTATCTAAAGCTCGCTAACCTGCGTATTAAAGATTTATGGAAAGGAACTGATCTTGTACTTGGTCAGGTTGCAACTCCAGGTTTCCCAGGTTCATCAGAACCAATATGGGGTTATCGTTCCATCGAAAAAACAATTATAGATATTCGTGGCACACCTTCTTATGATTTAGGCGCAACCTTACAGGGAAAATTTGATCCTAAAACAGCAAATTTTGGTTATGATGTAATGGTTGGTAACGGTACCGGCGCAAAGCCAGAAGGTGATAAATACAAATGGTTCTACGGTGATATTTGGGGTAAATTTCTTGACAAAAAACTGTATGTAAATTTTTATGCTGATTACCAGCGCGGCGCGCCAATTAGCGGCATGCAACATTCAAGAAGTATGATTAAAGGTTTTGTTGCTTACACAGTCCCGGTATTTACTATTGGTGTGGAAGGATATATTAATAACCTGAAAAATGATGACCAGGCTACAGAAATTTCTACAGGTACTGTTGATCTCTTAACTGTAAAGGCAAAAGGAATTTCAGTTTTTGCACATGCAGCACTTGTAAAAGACAAATTAAATGTTTTTGCACGTTATGATGCGTTTAATCCTGATGACAATATTGATAACAGCAAATACTCATCTTATAAAGGCAACACGTCAGGTTATAGTGATCCTTCAACCAAAGAACAGTTTATTACAGGTGGTTTAGATTTTACGCCGGTAAAGAGTGTGCATTTAATGCCAAACGTTTGGTATAATAAATATAATAACCAGGGTCCGGCAAATCTTTATAACAGCAACGATCTTGTTTATCGTCTTACATTCTATTATGTTTTTGGAAAATAAAATAATCAAACTAAATACAATTAAAACAAATAATAAAATCATGAAATACAATTTTTTTAAACTGCAAAATTTAGCAGTTACAGGTTTAATGTGCATCAGTTTTGCTCTTGCATCCTGCAATGGCGGAGGCAATTCAATGAACGATTCTGATAGTACAGCCAACAATACTTCAGCAGGCACTTCAGATAACAACACAATCTTAGGTGCAGGCAGTACATTTATTTATCCGTTCTTTTCAAAAGCATTTTCTGTTTACAATCAACAGACCGGTGTAAAAGTAAATTATCAGTCTATCGGTTCCGGTGGCGGCATTCTTCAGCTAACGAATAAAACTGTTGACTTCGGCGATTCTGATGCGCCGCTTAATGGTGAACAAGACAGCACAATCGGCGTTCCCGTTTTACATATTCCCATGTGTTCGGGTGCTGTTGCTATCAGTTATAATCTTGCTGATATGAAAGATACACTAATGCTAACACCAGCATTACTTTCAAACATTTTTCTTGGAAAGATTACGAAATGGAATGATGCAGCTATTGCTGCAGTCAACAAAAGCGTTAAACTTCCTAACACGCCGATTGTAATTGCACATCGTTCTGATGGCAGCGGTACTACAAACATATTTACTACTTATCTTTCTAAAGTAAGTAACGACTGGAGCACTAAAGTAGGTAAGGGTTCTTCAATAAATTGGCCAATTGGTTTAGGTGGTAAAGGCAGCGAAGGTGTTGCAGGAATAATTAAACAAACGCCTGGTGCTATTGGTTATATTGAGCTTGCTTATGCACTTCAAAACAATATGGCTTTTGCAAAAATGCAAAATAAATCAGGCAATTTTATTACGCCGAATATAGCTTCTACAAGTGCTGCAGGAAATATTCAATTGCCTGCAGATTCAAAAGTATCTTTAACCAACACAGATGCCGCTGATGGTTATCCTATCAGTGGTTTTACATGGGCAATTATTTATAAAGAACAGAATTATAATAAACGTTCACAGGACAGAGCTGCTAAGGTTGTAAAACTTTTATGGTGGAATATTCATGATGGTCAGCAATATTGTGCTGCTTTAAATTATGCACCCTTATCACCGGCTGCTGTAACAGTAGCCGAAAATATTTTAAAGAGTGCTACGTATGATGGAAAACCTATAATGCAATAAAAAATTATTATGCCGGAAAGTAAAGCAATCAGTACCCGTGGAAATATATCTTTCCGGGTTCCATCGTACCAGGATATTATGGAAAAACTGCGCCTTAAAAAAGCCTCCCGTCCATACAAGCAAATAAAATGGGAGGGCTTTTTTAAACGCTCATTAATTGTTATAGCAATTATAATGATAGTGCTGGTATTTGGAATTTTTCTCACGCTGGTTGTGCAATCTGTTCCATCTTTAAAAGCATTAGGCATAAAATATTTATGGGGCAAAACATGGAACCCTGTTACAAATGTTTATGGGGCTTATCCATTTTTATTAGGCACGTTGCTAACCTCATTTATAGCATTGATTATTTCTATTCCTTTTTCATTTGCAGTTGCAATTTACTTGGGCGAATACAACAGCAAAGGCTGGCTCTCAAACCTGCTAAAAAACACGGTTGAATTAATTGCCGCAGTGCCTTCTGTTATTTATGGTTTCTGGGCATTGGTTGTATTGGTGCCTATTGTACGCAGCCTCGAAATTAAACTCGGTGTTCTTCCTTATGGCATCGGCATATTTACGGCTTCTGTTGTGCTTGCAATAATGATTATTCCTTATGCAGCATCAATAGCAAGAGAGATGATAAAAATTGTTCCGCAGTCATTAAAAGAAGGCGCTTATTCTTTGGGTGCAACAAGATTTGAAGTAATACGAAGCGTTATTCTTCCTTATACAAAATCAGGTTTGTTTGCAGGCGTTTTATTATCGCTTGGAAGAGCATTGGGAGAAACGATGGCTGTTACAATGGTGATAGGAAATACAAGCATTATTCCAACCAGCATATTTGCGCCGGGCAATACAATGGCAAGTGTAATTGCAAATGAATTTACTGAAGCAGACCGCACGGTTTATTTATCTGCATTAATAGAATTAGGTCTTGTTTTATTTCTTGTTACAGTTGTAATTAATATGATTGGAAAACGAATTATTAAAAGATTTACGAGATGACAATGAACCCAAGAATTAAATACAGAAAAGCAAAAAGTAAAGCCTTTCAGGTTTTAATTTTTGTGCTTGCGTTCATGATAACATTGCCACTTATTGCAATCATCTTTTATATATTTAAAGAAGGTGTTACAAATATCAATTGGCACTTTCTTACAAATGTTCCAAAGCCTGTTGGTGAAATTGGCGGTGGTATTGCCAATGCACTGTTGGGAAGTTTGCTAATAGTACTTACTGCGTCTGTAATTGCTGTGCCGGTAGGAATTATGTGCGGCATTTATTTAAGCGAAAATCAAACGGGCAAATTGTCTTACTGGAGCCGTTTAGCTGTTGACGTTTTACAAGGCATTCCTTCTATCGTAATTGGTATTGTAATTTATTTCTGGATTGTAAAACCCATCGGTACATTCTCTGCGTTTTCCGGCAGCGTTGCATTAAGCATAATGATGTTGCCTATCATCATTCGTTCAACAGAAGAAACATTGAAATTAATTCCTTTCTCATTAAAAGAAGCGGGGCTTGCACTTGGGTTGCCTTATCATCGCGTTATACTAAAAGTAATTGTGCCTTGTGGTGTAAGCGGCATTTTATCAGGTGTAATGCTTTCTGTTGCAAGAATTGCCGGAGAAACAGCGCCACTATTATTTACTGCATTTGGTAATCCGTACTTAAGTGCAAATATTGGCAAGCCAATGCAAAGTCTTCCATTACTTATTTTTAATTATGCAACCAGCCCGTATGAAGACTGGCATAACCTCGCCTGGGGCGCTTCACTTATTTTACTTGTCTGGGTTTTACTATTAAACATTCTCACAAAGCTTTCAACAAAACGATGGAACGTACAATTATAAAGAGCGAAAATTTTAATGCATTTTTCGGCGAGAACCATGCGGTGAAAAATGTTACAATGGAAATTCCGCAGAATACTGTTGTTGCAGTAATGGGTCCATCGGGCTGCGGCAAAACAACTTTTTTACGCTGTATTAATCGCATGCACGAATTAATTCCCGGTGCAAGAGCAGATGGAAAAATGATGTTGCATGAAGAGAATATTTATGACATGCATCCCATTTTTGTGCGGCTGAAAATAGGAATGGTATTTCAGCGCCCGAATCCTTTTCCAAACCTTAGCATTGCAGATAATGTAATTGCAGGTTATAAATTGAATGGTGGTAAATTGGCAAAGTCTGAGAAAGAACACATCGTTGAACAATCATTAACCAAAGCTGCATTATGGAATGAAGTAAAAGATTCATTACATCAAAAAGGAACTTTTCTTTCAGGCGGTCAGCAACAACGCTTATGCATTGCTCGCGCTATCGCAATGGAACCTGAAGTGTTATTGCTTGATGAGCCAACTTCAGCATTAGATCCAATTTCTACATCAAGTATTGAAGAATTATTACATGAGTTAAAGAAATCATACACGCTTATTATTGTTACGCATAACATGCAGCAGGCTGCGCGTGTTAGTGATAAAACTGCCTTTTTTTATTTGGGTGAATTGGTAGAGTATGATGAAACAAAACAGATGTTTACAAATCCAAAAGATAAACGTACGCAGAATTATATCACGGGCAGATTTAGTTAGTTTAATTTTTTAAATTATTTATATGACACAGTTAGAAACGGAATTGCAGCAGTTAAAAGATGAAGTGAAAAATATGTGGAGCATGGTGCGTGGACAATTATTGAAAGCTTTGTCGGCACTGTTAAATTTTGATCGTGACCTTGCACGCGAAGTAGTAATAATGGAGAAAAGAGTGAACGGAACTGAATTAAAAATTGATCGTGACTGTGAAAATATTTTTGCTTTATATTCTCCTGTTGCAATTGACTTAAGATTTTTATTGGCTGTATTAAAAATTAATTCAAACCTTGAAAGAACCGGCGACATAGCAGAAGGTATTGCTAAACATGTGCTGAGTGTGGAAGAAGCTTTTAATGAAGATTTACTGGAAGCAACAAAGGTTATTGAAATGTATCGTGAATCTATTGTTATGTTGGAAGACACACTTACAGCATTTGAAAATGAAGACACGATTCTTGCAAGAAGTGTTTTTGAAAAAGATGAATTTTTAGATGAAATAAATACACAGGCAAACAAATTGATTGAAGCTTATTTAAAAAATAATCCTGAAGAAATAGATCAGGCATTATATGCATTATCAATTATAAGAAAATTAGAGCGCGTGGGTGATCAATCAAAAAACATTGCAGAAGAAATAATTTTTTATATCGAAGCAAAAGTTTTAAAGCACATTAATAAAACTGAAATAAATTAATAAATCGGTAACAGTGAACTCATCATTGCTTCATATTACAACAGCAACTTTACAATATTGGGGTTCATAGCAATAGTTAGAGATTCTATGCAGTCCCGTTTTCTAACGGGACTTTTTTATTTCCACTTAGCGCATAATTCAATGTTACAACACCAGAACCCAGCGTTTTTGTTTTTATAAGATTAAGATCCACTCTTTGTATAATGTTTTTAAACAGTTGTAATCCGGTTCCTAAAATAATCGGCTGCATGCAAAACTGGTATTCATCAATTAAATTTAATTGTGTTAGTTGGGATATAAGACTTGGGCTGCCAACTAAAATATTTTTGCCCGGCTGCTGCTTTAATTTCAATACTTCTTCTTTAATATTTTCTTTTGCCAATGTTGTATTTTTCCATTCAACATTTTTCAATGTATTTGAAAAACAATCTTTGGAATGTTATCAATCAACACAGCAAATTCATCCATCGGCTTATTGCCTGAAGGATTTTTTACAAGCTTCGTCCAGCCGTTTTCCATAAGCTGATATGTAACTCTTCCAAATATTAAAACATCTGCATGCTTAAATAGTGCAATAGCATTTTCATGCAATGCACCATCTGCAATTACTGCTGTGTGATTACAAAATCCGTCAAGTGTAATGTTGATGGATGAAATTAATTTTCTCATCTGTTTATTTAATTTTATTACAAAACAAATCTTTTAAACAATAAGTATTTAAACAGAACTGCATGTAATTAGATTTAATATTGTAATTAACTAAAACCAGTTAAGCATGAGTATCACTAAACTTAACCGTTCACTTGGTTTGCGGCTCGTAGTAGTTATTGTTATCGGAAATATTATAGGCTCCGGCGTTTATAAAAAAGTAGCACCGATGACGGCGGAATTGCATTCTTCAGGCTGGGTGCTGATATGTTGGGTGCTTGCTGGTATCATCAGTTTATTTGGTGCTTTATGCAATGCAGAAGTTGCCGGCTTGCTGGCTGATACCGGCGGCGAATATGTTTACTATCAAAAAATATATAATAAGTTTTTTGCTTTTTTATTTGGATGGAGTTTGTTCACTGTTATTCAAACCGCTGCTATTTCTGCACTGGCGTATGTGTTTGCAGAATCATTAAACAGTGTTGTGCATTTACCGCAAGTTTTATCTGCCTGGAAAGATGTAAGTATTGGTGGTGTATTTTTTCCGTTTGCAGATTTGAATGTAAAGCTCACAGCAATTATTCTTATCATTATTCTTACATGGATTAATACGAAAGGAATTAAAACAGGCGCTGGTGTAAGTATGGCAATTTTGTTACTTGTATTTGGCAGCATATTTATCATTATTGCGTTTGGATTGACAAGCCATACTGCTCACATCGATAATATTAAAATGGTAACAACCAATAACACACCTGTTACTTTTAGTGCAGTATTTACGGCAATGCTTGCAGCCTTCTGGGCTTACCAGGGTTGGGCATCGGTTGGTTATGTTGGTGGTGAAATAAAAGATGCAAAACGCAATTTACCTAAAGGAATTACTATCGGAATTTTTACCATTATTGCTTTATATCTTTTAGTAAACACAACTTATCTTTCTTTATTATCTATTCCGCAGTTAGAAGAAATTTATACTTCAGGAAGTAAAATCGCAGCCATTGAAGCAGTAAGAATTTTTTGGGGAAGTAACGGCGCTTTGTTCATTTCAATTTTAATTCTTGTTACAACATTAGGTTGCTGTAATGCAACAATACTTGCAAGCAGTCGTCCTTATTTTGCCATGGCAAATGAAGGAATGTTTTTTAAGAAAGTTGCAAAGCTTAATAATAAACAGGCACCAGTAAATTCATTGTTATATCAATGTGTGTGGGCTTGCATATTGGTGCTTTCCGGAACATTCGACCAGTTAACAGATATGATAATTTTTGCTGTGTTTATTTATTATGGCGCCACAACTTTAGGCGTATTCATCCTTCGAAAAAAAATGCCTGATGCACCAAGACCATATAAAGTTTGGGGTTATCCAATCGTGCCTGCAATTGTTATAATTTTTTGTGTTATGTTGATTATAAATACTGTTTTCAGTCGCCCACGGGAAGCTGCAATTGGTGCTGCATTAATGCTTACAGGTATACCGATGTATTGGTTTTTTACGCGAAAAAAAGTAGTTTAGTATATTATAATTCTTTTGTGATACAAATAGAATAATTGTGAGCTATGATTCTATTTGGATAAAGATAAATTTGTTGTTCATTTAATATTTAAGTAATGTTAATAATATAAATTTATCTAAATGAAAGCAAGAATTTTATCTTCTTTATCAGGAAAAGTTACTGTAATTACGGGTGCAGAATCCGGCATCGGGCAAGCTATTGCAGTTGAATTAAGCAGCCTGGGCAGCGATATACTTATTTGTTATTTTAAAGATATAAAAGGCGCTAAGGAAACATTAAAAGCGGTTGAGAAAAATGGAAGCAAAGGGGAATTAATAAAGATTGATGTATCAAATTATACGCAGGTTAAAAAAATATATAAAAACGTTGCAAGTAAATTAGGTGTTCCTTATATTTTAATAAATAGCGCAGGCATTGATGCTGCCGGAAAACATGTTGATGAAATGGATGTGCACATTTTCGATACAACAATTCGCACAAATCTTTACGGAACATTTTATAATTGCAAAGAATTTATAAAATTGAGAAAAGCAGAAGGCGGGAAAGGAAAAATCATAAATATATCTTCAGTACATGAAGATATTCCACGTGCCGGGGCAAGTGAATATTGTGCAAGTAAAGGCGCAGTGCGAAACTTAACACGATGCCTTGCTTTAGAACTTGCCGAATTTAAAATAAATGTAAACAATATTGCACCCGGCATGGTGCTTACACCCATGAACCAGGAAGCAATTAATAATCCTAAAGTGTTGAAAAAACAAATTCAAAGTATTCCTGCAAAAAGAGCTGCCGAGCCTTGGGAAATTGCTAAGTTGGCGGCTTATCTTGTTTCGGAAGATTCTTCCTACGCAATGGGTCAAACTTATGTATTAGATGGAGGATTAATGCAAAACATAGGGCAAGGCGCATGAGTACATATAAACTTATAAAAACAGAAGAGCTCAGGCTTGCATGTACTTTACCATTAGAAGGAATGTATAAATTAAGTCCATGGGTGTGGAAAGAAAAAAGTATTTACAAAATGTTGGTGCGTGCAGTAAATACATCTGAAGATGCCACGCAAAAAGTAGCAAGAATATATTCAGGTATTTCAAATAATGGTATTGATTTTAAAATGAGTGATGGTGCTGTTATTGCGCCGGGCACTAATAGTTATGATAAAGATGGCTGTGAAGACCCAACAGTGGTTTGCATCAACAATAAATATCTTGTTTATTATACGGGATGGAATCAAACCAAAATGGAAGGACAACTTTTGCTCGCAAAAGGTAAAACACTTGATACACTTAAATTATCTGGTGTTGCTGTAGCAAGTAAAAAACCATATATCAATCCCAAGGAAGCAACTGTTACTAAATTAAAAAATGGTAAATGGTTATTGCTGTTTGAATATGCGAATCAAAAACGCTCAAAGCTTGGTAAGGCAGTAAGCACAAAAGCAGCAGGTGAATGGAAAATTGATGGAGAGTTTTTGAAAGCGGTAAAAGATTCATGGGATTCTTATCATTTAAGTCCGGGACCAGCATTAATTGATTCGAATGGAGAATTTGTTATGTTTTATAACGGCTCTGATGCAAAGACGCGTTGGCGTATAGGCTGGATAAAGATGAATAACGAAGGTAAAATAACTGACCGAAGTAAAACACCGCTTATAACGCCGCCAAAAAATAAACCCGGAGAAACGGATATTGCTTTTGCTGCTTCGGCTGTTTTAGTAAATAAACATATTTGGCTTTATTATACAACAGCAGATAAATCAATGTTCAGAGCGATTATAGAAGTTAATCCAGAATGATATTTTTAAAATTTATTGCCAACTAAATTGCACATCGTCAATTGCAGATGAAGCTCGGCTTCCACTTCCGGTTGTTGTACTTAAGGTTACAATGCGAATCCAAACTTTGCTGCTTTGATTATCCAAGGCATTTCCAAAATTTGCAGTAACAGGCATACTTCCAAATGTTCCGCCTGTTGTTATAGTTGATGGTGATGTGGTAACCGGGATAAATGTTGTCGGATTATCTCCTGTTGCATAATCAACCTGCCATGTTGTTGTTCTTCCAATTCCATCATCCAATGATTGTAATAAAAAGTTTAAAGAAAGATTTGTTTTACCTGAAGTGTTATTGATTTCAAACACAAATGCTGTACCTGGGTCATAACCTTTGGTACTTGTTTGTTTAACGCCAAGTGCTCTGTTGATTGATGCGTTTTGTGCTGCTGCATCACTTGTTGAAATTAATCCTGTTGCGCCTGCATAATTTTTAAATCCTGATGAAGTATTACTCCATGAACTCTGGCTGCTGCTATATGCTGCATCTGTTCCGATAGATGTTGACGAAGATGATAGTTTAGCAAAAACGCCTTGCGGTAAACCGGTTGAAAGATTATCAAAATTTAAAATGAGCGGAGAAGAAGTTAACTCAATTCCATCGCCACTGTTTCCTGAACTTGATGAAACATCTGTTGCGTTGCGAATGAGGAATTCTTTTGTTGTACCAAATGATTTTGCATAACCAATCCAATCACTTTCATCAGTTGGTAAATTACTATTTGCGAACAATGCCGTTGATGAAGTGAATAAAAATATATTTCCTGAGCCATCTGATAAAACATTACTACCAGAATAAGTTGCATTGCCGCTTGCTGTTGCATTTACAATTTTCACCAGCGTATTTTCTATATTAAATATGTTGTTATTGATTTGAGAAATAGAAAGTTCTTGCGGTATAACATTTTTTCCTGTTGCAACCGGCGTTGGTTTTAATGTTCCTGATGTTGTTTTAATTTCTAATGAACCATTATAATTTTCTAATGAATCGCCCGTAACATCCAGCACAATTGAATCACCAACATTATAATTTATTGTTCCGCCGAAATAAACAGAAATACCAGCATTGCCATCTTGCAAAATTATTGAGCCAGATGAAATATTTTTATTAGCCGCATCAGAAATAACAACACCACCAATTTTATATGCGCTAAGCTTTATATCGTTGCTTGTGTACATGCTACGGACGTTTGCAATAGAAGTTTGTACAGCCGGTCCGCCATTACAACGTGTGCCGTTAAACTGAACATCACTTGTATCACGAATATAAAGTTGCTTACTTGTATTATACACCGAATAAATTGCTGCGATGCTTCCGTTTCCATTGGGTAAATTAATTCCGGCGAAAGATGAAAAACCACTTGTGCGTAACGTAATAGTTTTGTTTGAACAATTCTTTATTAAAAAACTCACTGCATTTTTTGAAGCAGATGTATCAGCATAAATTTTTGCAGTATCCGTTTCGCTGAATTCAAAATTATTTAATTGAATAAGCATGTTTTGATAGCTGTCATTCAAATCAGATATATCAACAATTTTCGGCGCAACAGGACTTCCATAATTGCCTTTAATAATAAAGTTATCTTTTAATGATGTGGCAATTGGTGTTACAGCGCCGGTAACATCTTTGCTTCCACCAAGGTCAATCAGTTTATTATCATCATATAAAATCAATCCTTTCAATTTTATAAAAACGGTTCTGCCAACAGGATAAGAAGTGTATAAATTATAATCATCAATATTAATTGCAATGCCGGCTGTTGAATCTTCAATAATTATTTGTTTATAAAAATTTCCTGATGAATCATTTGCCACAACAGTTCCTTCAATGATATCGTCAGTTGTAATTACATCATTACTGCCAATTGTATGCATTGATTTAAGTTGTGCAATGGATAATGTTGGTGTAAGATTGGGCGATGTATAAGCTGGCGGTGCATCAAACTTTTTATTGCAGGCAAATAATATTAATACAGTTACTGCGATGCACATCATCAATGCAAAAAATTTATTTCTCATTATATAAGCGTTTAGGTTTTGAAATTTAAAAACGTATTGCAATGCTTGCGAAATAATTTATACCAAAAGCATAATAATATTTTGGCGGAAATTTATTTATGTCTGATGATGAATAATCAAAGCGTAATTGTTCGTAGCCGCCGGAAATAATATCCTGGTTGTTGAGCAAATTATTTACACCGGCATACATAACAAGATAAACAGCTTTCCTGTTGAAGCCGGAGCCAATATATGTATGTTTCAATCTCCATGAATAACCTGCAAAAGCATCAACTGTATATTGCGCATCAAGCTTTTGTTCAGCTAAAACATCATTCCACAAATCACTGCCTTTTTTTAAATTTTCTGTGGCAAGTTGTGTGCGGCGAATGGGATTAAAATCGAGCCACATGTTATCAAAATAATTCCCGGTTAAGCTGATGAACCAAAACTTTGGCGAACGATAACTCACAGAAAAACTATATGCATTTTGCGGCGTTGAAGGAAGCCTGTAATTGTTTGAAAAAATAGTTTCAGTATTTAAAATTTGCGCTGTGTTATCAATTATAGTAATTGCTTTTTGACGACTATTATAATAATATCTGCCAATTGCAGCAGCGCCGCTAACTGTAATGTTACGCGCAACATTCGCCTCGATACCAAATTCGCCACCAAAATATAAACGGTTAATATTACTCAATGCATAGTTTACAAAATCCTGGTAATCGTCGTGATAAAAAGTAAGCACATTAAAACCATGTTTAGTTTGCGTATAATAACCAATGAGATGAATTTTTAATCGCGGCGCATTTAATAAATATCCACCTTCAAGTGTTTGCACAGTTTCGCTGCACAAGCTATCCTGCACAACATCTCTTGTGCGCGGCGAAATATATGCGTCTTCATAATAGGGCGGATGCGTTAATGCGGCGGCGCTAACATAAAAATAATTTCTGCCATTTATTTTATACGTGATGCCGGCTTTCAATCCATAATTATAAAAAAGATTTGGTGCCGATTTTCCAAAAGAATTATTTGGAAATAAACCATTTTGCACATTGCCAATTCTGCGAAAAATAGTTTGCGAACCTTCAGCAGCAACAAAAAAATCTACATGTGAAAAAGTAAAAACGAACTGCGACCAAACATCGGCTTTATTAATATTGATATCATAGTTGTATCCATATTTATCGCCTGTTTTTACAATGCGGTTTGGATGATGTAAATTGTTTTGATAAGCAGTGCTGTTGTTTGGAAAATCGCGCAATGCAAACTGGTTTACATCAACCCAAAAAGCGCCACCAAGTAAATCTGAAATTCTTTGAAAATAATTATTATGAACGTACTGATAACTTTCGCCCGCAGTAAAATCAATATGATTATTTAAGCGCGTATTTATAACTGAATTAAAGTTCAACGTTTCGGTGTTGGTTACTCTTTCTCCCAAAATATAATAAGAACGATTGCCTGTGATTGTTTTGCCAGTAATTCCATCAACATTATTAATAGTTGAATTGTTTTCGCGGTTGATGTTGTATAGATTATTCCAGTTTATTTGTCGCGCAGATTCATTGTCCTTAAGATTAGTATAAACTTTTTGTTGCTGTGTTGGGTCATCAGCATAATAACTCGGTAAGTATCTGTAATAATCAGGTCGTGGATCAGGTGCATTAAACCAATCCAAACCAGAATACGATCTTTCGCCAAACAAATAACTTACAGATGTTGTGATATCTGTTTTATTATTTATGCGATAATCGTGCGAAAGAATAATTACAGGCTGATTTGATTTGCTAACATTCGCATTCCTTTTCCTTCCGTTTTGATAGCCCCAATACGGATTATAATAATGCGAACCTGAAAGTGAAATCATTTCCATTGTTGCAGCGCCTTGTCTTGCATTTTCTGTTGGTGCTGCAAATGCTATCAATGATAAAATTTGTTTCTGACCAAGCTTTTTATCTATTGCGCCAAACCAGCTCCATCCATTATAATATGTGCCCGATACATAACCTTCGTTTGCATATCTTCTGCTACCGGAAAAACTAAATGCCCAGCCATTTTTATTTATACCCGTGGTATGTGTAAACGTTATTTTATGTTCATACGAACGGTTTGAATAAGCATAACTAAAACTTGTTTGCGGCTTTTGTTTGCTGGCGCGCACATCAATATTTGTGGTGCTGCCAATATCGCCAAAAGCAAAAGTGTTATAACGCACACCAATTGTCACATCACGGTTTCTAAACACATCATTCAATCCACCCCATAAACCAAAAGGTGTGTAACCGTTATCAAGATTATCCATTGAAATATTATTGATGTAAGTGCTTGCATAATCTGAACTATAGCCGCGTATTCTGAAATGTAATGCACTGAAATTAAAACTGGCTGCATTAAAAAAGGGATCTCTTCCCGCAGTTAATAATGATGAAACATTTTGTGTGCTGGCGTCATTCAGATCATTATCATCAAGCGATATGGTTGGAATATTATCCAGCAAATTGCTCTTTAACTCCTGTATGAGATTTGAATCTTGTTTTGGTAATGTATCATTTAAATTTTCAGTTTGTTGTGCACGGCAAATTGAAATGAAGCAATAACACAAAAAACGCAAAGCAGGGTTTTCATGTTGGTTTTTTAAGAAGTTTAAGTTGGTAATCAAATATAATATTTTTTAAAAACAATTAAATAATTTGCTGAAACTTTTTTTAAACCCTTTGCCATGAAAACAAAATATCTTTTTTTCTTCAGTCTTGTATTTTCCGTTAACGTATTTGCGCAGAAGCAACAATACAAGTCTGCGATAGTTGCTTTTTATAATCTCGAAAACTTTTATGACACAGTAAATAACCCAAATATTAATGATGAAGAGTTTTTGCCTGACGGACCGAAACATTATAACAGTAAAGTTTATTGGATCAAAGTAGAACATCTCGCTACTGTTATCTCGCAAATAGGCACAGAAATAAATGTTGATGGGCCTGCATTGTTAGGTGTTGCAGAAATAGAAAACGATACAGTGTTGAATGATTTAATTCATCAGCCATTATTAAAAAAATGTAACTATTCTTTTGTGCATTATGATTCAAGAGATATTCGCGGCGTTGATGTGGCACTTATTTATAACCCAAAATATTTTAAAGTATTTAATAGTCGTAAATTATTTGTGCGCATACCAACCGGCACAAAGCAAGTTTTTTTTACAAGAGATGTTTTATGGGTTAAAGGTTTGCTTAACGGTGATACAATAAATGTTTTTGTTAATCACTGGCCAAGCCGTGTAGGCGGCGAACAAAGAAGTGCACCAGCTCGTGCAGCGGCGGCTTTGGTTGATAAAAATTTTATTGATTCAATTGAAAAAGTAAATATAAATGCAAAAATTATTGTAATGGGCGATTTGAATGATGATCCTATAAGTCCAAGCGTTACAAAAGTATTAGGCGCGAAAGGAATTGTTGAAGATGTAAAGCCTGGTGAATTATTTAATCCGTGGATTAACCTGTATAAAAAAGGAATTGGAACGCTTGCTTACCAGGATGCCTGGGGTTTGTTTGATCAGATTATGATAAGTTATTCATGGCTTGATAAAAACCAGTCCGGATTTTTTTATTATCAGCAACATATTTTTAACCCAGCATTTATGGTTGAAAATATTGGTAAGTATAAAGGTTATCCGATGCGCACCTGGGACGGAAATGTTTATCGCGGCGGTTACAGCGATCATTTTCCAACATATATAATTTTGCTTAAAAAACTATAAACGTCATAGATTACGTTTATAGCAAATTGATGAAATTTCAGGTATTATTGGAAAAGAAATTAAAATATTACATATTTGCCATACTAACGGATCATTTTTTATCGTCTTAATAACTTCTATAGAATAAAAATTTACCCCTGGCTGAAGAAACAATAAATGTTTCATTAAATAACCAGCAAACTAAAATGTTTAAAATAAAAATGATGCGAAAAATCTTTATTGCTTTAACCTGTATTTTAATTGCCTGTTATAGCCTTTTTACAACAGTTTATGCACAAGATGCTATAAATATTGTAACCACTGCGGTACCTTTTTTACGTATTTCTCCGGATGCGCGTTCCGGCGGTATGGGTGATGCAGGAATTGCAATAAGTCCTGATGCAAACTCAGGTTTTTGGGATTTGGCTAAAACACCTTTTGCTAAACAATCAGATGCGATTGGTTTAACATATACGCCCTGGTTAAAAGATATTGCGCAGGATGTTTATCTCGCTACGGCTTCTGGTTATCATAAACTGGATGAAGATCAGGCATTCTCTGCAAGCCTGCGTTATTTCAATTTAGGTCAGATACAGTTTACCGATTTTAGTGGCGGATTACAAGGTACCGGTCGTCCGCATGAATTTGCTTTTGATTTAGGATACTCCAGAAAAATTTCCAGTACTTTAGGTATTGGTGTTGCGCTGCGATATATTAATTCTGCATTAGCAAACGGCGCTGTAAACAATTCCGGCGTTACATATAAAGCAGGCAATACAGTTGCAGCTGACCTTTCTTTATACGGTAATAATACAGCTGATGATGGTTCAGGCTTAACTTATGGACTTGCGTTGAGTAATCTTGGTGGTAAAATAGGTTATACTGATAATGCTTTATCAAAAGATTTTATACCTGCCAATTTAGGCGGAGGTATTGCCTACACCTGGGTTTTTCAGGAAGAGAATAAATTTTCGCTGGCTTTAGATGTAAATAAATTGCTTGTGCCTTCTGTGCCAGAATATAATCCGGATGATACCAGCGGTTTTCAAAATGCTTTAGATGATTACCATAATCAGAGTGTGTTTAGCAGTTGGTTTAAATCTTTCAGCAATAGTGCTTATTCTGCTTCACTTGGCGCAGAATATACTTATAATGATCAGTTTTCTTTGCGTGCCGGTTATTACAAAGAATCAAAAGAAAGTGGTAACCGCAGTTTTTTTACTGCAGGCGTTGGATTATCATATAATGTATTCCAGTTCAATTTTTCTTACCTCGCTCCAAGCGGCAGTGGTATAACAAGAAACCCGCTTTCAAATACGTTGCGGTTTGGAATAATATTTAATCTTGGAGAAGCAGATCAACAATAATTTTTAAATCTGTTTATAAAGCGAAGGAATTTACCTTCGCTTTTTTTTATTATTATGAATCTACGTATTGGTTTCGGAGTTGATTTTCATCAATTGGTTGAAGACAGAGATCTGTGGCTTGGCGGCGTTTTAGTTCCACATACAAAAGGTGCGTTAGGGCATAGCGATGCAGATGTTTTATTACATGCCATTTGTGATGCTATGCTGGGTGCTGCATGTTTAGGTGATATTGGCGAGCATTTCCCCGATACATCTTCAGCATATAAAAATATTGACAGTAAAATTTTATTAAGTCGTACAAATGATATAATTACTAACGCAAATTATAAGCTTGTAAATATTGACAGCTCTGTATGTCTTCAGCTTCCTAAAATAAAACCTTACGTACAGCAAATGCAAAAAGTTATTGCCGAAATTTTAGGTTTGAATAAAAATGATGTTTCTGTTAAAGCCACTACCACAGAACAATTGGGTTTTGTAGGTAGAGAAGAAGGAGTTGTGGCGTATGCAACTGTTTTACTTGAAAAGATAAATGCCTAAATTATTTGGAAGTAGTTTCAATCAATATCATTAACAATTCATCCAATACTTTGCCTGCTTACGAAACAACTGGTTCTGCAGGTATGGATATTCGCGCTAATCTTAAAGAGCCTGTTAAATTAATATCATTGCAACGTGCATTAATATCAACTGGCTTGTTTATTGAACTCCCGAACGGTTACGAAGCACAGATTAGACCGCGCAGTGGCTTGGCAATTAAGCACGGTATAACTTGTCTAAATTCGCCGGGAACAATTGACAGTGATTATCGCGGTGAAATAAAAATAATTCTTATTAATCTTTCTGATGAAGAACATTTAATACAACATGGAGACAGGATTGCACAAATGATTTTTCATCAAACAACAAAAGCAGAATGGATCGAAGTTAAAATTCTTAATGAATCTAAACGTGGCGTTGGCGGCTTCGGTCATACAGGAAATAAATAAAATGAAGAAAACAATTTTATCAGCTTTAATAACGGGTTTAATTATTACCGGATGTCATACTGCGAAAAATGTACAACGTGCAATTCCTGCACAACCATCAGTTTCGCAATCGCCAGCAGAAAAAATAAAGCAGGTTGATTCAACCATTATTATAAAAGATTCAATTGCACAAATAATAAATGCACCGGCCAACTTTTCAACTTTTTACGGAAAAGCAAAAGCAGATTTTAATTCAGACAAAGTATCAGGCAATGCTACAGTGTATATCCATATGCAAAAGGACAGCGTGATATGGATATCTGTTACTGGTCCTTTAAACATTGAAGGCGCAAGAATTTTAATAACACCTGATAGCGTAAAAATCATTAACAGGTTAGAAGGCACAGCGCAATTAAGCAGCATTAAACATTTACAACAAATAACAAGGTTGCCTTTTAGTTTTATTGATTTTCAAAATGTAATTCTTGGCAAACCTTCTGTTATAAATAACGCTGAACTGAATTTTGATTTAAAACCAGATTCAATTAACGTTTCAGCACAACAAACATTTATAAATTATATTTTCTCTTTTGCGCGTAATAATTTTTTATTAGGGCAAAGCAATTTTATTACAAACAGTAATGGCAATTCAATTAATGCTAATATTTTTTATAACAACTATCAAACTATAAACGGAATTAATTTTTCTGCAAACAGAGATATTGCCGTTACCGGAACTGCGCCTATGAAATTATTGTTGAATTTTAAAGAATATAATTTTAATCAGCCGCAAGCATTTCCGTTTACAATTTCCAAAAATTACACCATCAAATACGAATAAGCAAACTGATGCGTTAATTTAGCAGCATTGCTATAAAATAATTTTCATGCTTAAGAAATTGCTCTTTATTTTTTTCTGTTTGATGACGATTGCAACTTATGCGCAGGATACTAAAGACGAGATTAAAGCAAAACAGCAACAGCTGCAAAAAGAAATAGATGATCTCAATAATACCTTAAGCAAAATAAAATCAAGCAGAAAACAATCGCTTGGGCAGCTTGCTTTGGTGCAGCGAAAAATTGCTGCACGCACAGAGCTTATTAATAGTATAAATAAAGATATGCGCAGGCTTGATGATAATATTTATTTGGATCAGCTTCAGATAAATCATTTAAGATTGCAGCTGGATACACTTAAACAGAATTATGCAAAAAGTCTTGTGTTTGCTTATAAGAATCGCAGCAACTATGATTATCTGAATTTTATTTTTTCGGCAACAACTTTTAACGATGCAATAAAAAGAGTTGCTTACTTGAAAAGCTACCGGCAATTCAGAGAAACGCAGGTAAACACCATTCAAAAAACACAATCGCTTATTACCACTAAAATTGATGTACTTAATTCAAACAAAACAGAAAAACGTGATGTGCTAACTGAGCAAGGGAAACAGCTAACTGTTTTGCAGGATGATAAAAAAGAACAAGGTCAGGTTATATCTCAATTAAAAGGAAAAGAATCTGAAGTAGCGGCGCAAATAAAAGCCAGCCAAAAAACGCAGCAAAAATTAAAGAGTGCATTACAGGTAATTATAAACCGCGAAATTGCAGAAGCAAAAAAAAGAGCACAGGCCGAAGCGCAACAAAGAGCTTTGGAAGAACAACGTAAAAAGGCAGCGGCTGCTGCACTAAATACAATTGCAGATAACAGCAATAATAAAAATAATGTTACTGCGTCGCCAACTACTTCTTCTAATAATGCTACTGCAAATAATAATGCTTCAACTGCTCCAAAAACACCTGAACGTTCTTATAATGTACTTGAATCTACACCGGAAGATAAAACTGAATCAATCAATTTTGAAACGCATCGTGGCAGTTTACCCTGGCCGGTAAGTTCTGGTTATGTAAGCATTCATTTTGGTCCTTATGAAGTTCCGGGAACATCATTAAAAAATAATAGTGATAATATTATTATTGCTGTACCTGCAGGCACTAATGTAAAATCAGTTGCTGACGGAGAAGTTTCTGCAGTATTTGATGTTGATGGACATACTGCAATTGTTATACGACATGGAAAATATTTTACTGCATACAGTAATTTAAAAAATGCACAGGTAAGCAAAGGCACGCAGGTTGAAGCAGGAACTGTTTTAGGTAAAGCTGATGTTGGTCAATCCGGAGATGGTGAAGTTGGTTTTAGTGTAAGCAGTGGTTCAGGTTTTTTAAATCCTGAAGGCTGGCTGAGATCAAGATAATTTATATCGATTCTAAATAAAAAAACCACTTCATTATTGAAGTGGTTTTTGTTTATGTATGAATTAATTTTTAAAACCAGCTGCCATAAAAAGATTCATTGGTTTTATCAGTTCCTTTTCTTCTTCTCCTGGCAACTTGATATCTGTGTTTTACAGATGTAATTATCATTAACGGAATAAACAATAATGTTAGCGGCGGAATACCCATAATACTTATCCATTTTCCACCATACATTCTGCGCATTGGTCTTCTTAATCTTTCTGCTATTAAATACATACTTGGTACAATTATCAGCGTCATAAAAAAAGCAACTGTTAATCCGAAAATAATTGTCCATGCAAGCGGTTTCCAAAACACTGTATTATCACCACCAAAATAAATATGCGGATTAAGCTCGGAAAATAACGTTACAAAATTTATATTAAAACCAGTTGCCAGCGGTATCAACGCAAGTATTGCTGCAAGCGCCGTAAGCAACACCGGAATTATGCGCGTTTTGCCTGCCTGAATTACAGCTTCACGCGTTTTTAAGCCGCGCGAACGTAACTCATCAGCAAACTCAATTACAAGAATACCATTCTTTACTACAATACCCGCAAGCCCAACTACACCAATTCCCGTCATAACAATACTTACAGTCATGCCTGTAATAGCAAAACCAAGCAATACACCAATTACACTAAATACAATTTCAGTAAGAATAATTACGGGCTTGCTTACAGAATTAAATTGCAATACGAGTATTAGTAAAATCAACATTAATGCAATTAATAAAGCCTGCCCGAGAAATGCGCCTGTTTCTGCCTGTTGTGCACTTTCGCCGGTTTGTGTTATAGTAACGTCATCAGGTTTTTGTTTGAATTGCTGAATGTATGTGGCAAGCTGCTGGTTAACTGTTGTAGTTGTATATCCTGATAAAATATTTGATGTAAGTGTAATAACGCGTTTATATTTTTTACGCTTTACGCTTCCTAAAGTGCTTGTATAATCTACATCAACCAACGAACCAAGCGGAACAGATTTTACATGACCATTATTATCGCGAAAAGTAATGTTCATGTTTAATAAATCAGTAAGGCTCGCATGCTCCATTTCTGCATCACGCAACTGAATTTTGTATTCATCTTTTCCTTCTTTTATTTTAGATATTTCCCGACCAAAAACTGCTGTTCTTATTTCATTGCCAATTTGGTAAGTAGAAACACCTTGCGAGTTTGCTTTTTCGCGATCTATATTAAAAGTGATTTCAGGATTGGTTAAATCAACATCCATCTTTAATTCTTCTACACCAGGAACCTGAATTGAATCGAGATAATTTTTTAATGATGTTGATGCTTTAATAAGATCATCAAAATCATCACTGGCAATTTCTATATTTACCGGAGGATCTGTTGGCGGACCATTATTTTCTTTATCAACACTTATTTGCGCACCGGGAATACCTTTTAGTTCATTACGAATTGAGTCAAGATAAGGTTGTGTTGCAACACCATGCCGTTCTGCGTATTCAACAAATGAAACCTGTATTCTTCCAAGTTCAGGATGTGTGCTTTGATCTCCGCTTGTAGGATCATTAGCACCAATTGCCACATTGGAAATAACACTTTCAACAACAGAATTTTTCCTGCCATTATCCATACCTAATACATGATATACTTTGGTTTCTAACTGGTGTGTTACTGAATCTGTATAATCTACATTTGTTCCAACAGATAATTTTACATATACATAAATCTGGTTTGGATCGCCTGAAGGAAAAAACTCTGTTTGTACACGATTAGTGGAAATTGCAATCACAAAAACTACTATTGAAGCTATCAACAAACCAAATATGCCTATTAATAAACCAACCGGTCTTTTTCCTTTTAAAGCCCATCGCAATAAATTTTCGTAATGGCTCATTATCCAGGGCAAAGCACCGTTTTGAAAACGATGAATCAACCCTTCAAAAATGTACTTGTTTAAAACAATCAATATCATTATCAGCAATAAAATATTGCCTGCGAAAGGTGCACCAAAAACATCTAATAAAATACCTAATGCAACAAATATCCAAAATGATGGCTTGCGGAAAATGGCTGATTTTTTTGGCTTGTTTTCAGCGTCTTCATGATTCATAAAATCAACTGCAAAAACCGGGTTCATTATAAATGCAACAATTAATGATGCAGTTAAAGTGAAAATGAGCATTGCCGGTAAATAGATCATGAACTTACCAATAATGCCGGGCCAAAATAATAATGGAAAGAATGGCGCTAACGTGGTTAATGTTCCTGCGAGCACGGGTATAAATATTTCGCCTGCAGCCATTTTTGCAGATATAGTTGAATCAAGTTTTCCCTTACTCTGTGTAAATATGCGATGCGTGTTTTCAATTACAACAATCGCATCATCAACAATAATTCCTAATCCAAATAATAAAGCAAAGAGTACAATAAAATTTAGTGTTACCGGCGTGCCGATAATAACATCTGCCAACGGTAAAAACACAAACGCAACAAACATACTTAACGGCACAGACAATGCAACAAAGAATGCATTGGTAACGCCCATAAAAAACATAAGTATAATTAATACCAGCACAAAACCAATTACAATTGAGTTAACAAGATCGTTGAACGAAGTTCTTGTTGCTTTACTTTGATCGCCTGTGATAACTACATTAAGATCCTTTGGAAATTGTGTTTGCTGAAGATCGGCAACTGCTGCTTTTACTGCGTCAGAAGTTTCTATAAGATTTTCGCCGGAACGTTTTATAATATTAAGTGTAATAACATTTTTTCCATTAAGCCGCGCATAACTTTCGCTGGTTTTTAAAGTATCTTTTATAGTAGCAATATCTTTTAAATAAACAGGACTGCCGTATGTATTTGTTACTACAACTTTTTGAATATCGAAAGCTGTTTTAAATTGTCCGCGTACTTGTAATGTGCGCTTCATATCACCTACCTGCAATAAACCGCCTGTTATATCATGGTTTTCGGCAGCAACAGCATTATTAATCTGGTCGAATGTTACGCCGGCTGCTTCCATGCGTGGACGATCAACATCAATCTGGAATTCTCTTTCAGGCGCACCAACAATATCAACACGATTTAATTCGGGTAAATTTTCAAGATCATCCTGCATATCATCAGCATACTTCTTCAATCTTTGCAAATCATAATTGCCGCTAATGTTTACATACATAATTGGCTGATCAGAAAAACTTACTTCAAGTGCTGTTGGTTGTTGTGTAAGATCAGTTGGTAAATCCTGTTTTGATTTATCAATTGCATCTTTTACTTTTTGTAGTGCGATATCAGTTTTTACTTCTGTATCAAACTCAATTACAATTGCTGAATAATCCTGTTGTGATGTACTTGTTATTTTATTGATTTTGGCGCCGGTTATTCCTTTTATCTGTTTTTCAATTGGTTTCGTAACAAGGTTTTCAATATCTTTTGGTGAGTTACCAACGTAAATTGTTTGAATATAAATAGTAGGTATAACAATATCCGGAAATTGTTCTTTAGGTGTAGTTGTAAATTTTATTATACCCCAAATGCTTACAAAAATTATCAGCAGGTAAATCGCTGTTTTGTTATTTACAGACCAGGATGTGGGAGAAAATTCTTTAAATTTTTTACCGATATTTACTAAGCTCATAGATTCAGTTTAATTTTTTAGATGAACAGATCATAACGTTAAAGCGTTCATCTTAATCTTAGCTGGCAGATGTTGTTATCAACTGTCCATCATACAAATTCTGAAAACCATCTGTAATAATCATATCACCTTCAGTAAGTCCATTCTTTATTTCAAGCTGATTATTATACATCTCACCAATTTCAACATGTTTTTTACGTGCATATAATTTTCCATTTTCTGAAACGGCAACCAACACATATTTTCCCTGCTCATCAGTTTGCAATGTGTTTACAGGAATAGTAAAAGTGTTTGATGCAGCATAATCCATTATTCTTACAAATGCCAATTGGTTTGGTTTATAAGACGAATTAACTGGCAGTTTTGCTTCAATATAAAAAGTGCGGCTGTTAGGATCAATCACTTTGCTTGCAACATTAATTTTTGAATTCAAAGAATCATTCAAATCCGGAAATACAATTTTTACATTGCCACCAACTTTTACTCTGTTAAGATAATTTTCAGGAACCTGCGCAGTTACTTTCAAATCACTTGTATTTACAATTTTTATGTAACCTGTAGTTGATGGAAATGTTTCGCCAATATGAATTGTTACTTCATCTGCAACGCCGCTTATATCAGCATAAACTTTTGAAAAACTTAGTTGTTCATTTGCCTGGTCAAGCTGATGTTGTGCCTGATCAAGGCTATTTTTTGCAGTAGTAAGATCAACTTCAGTTCCTATATTTTCTTTCCAAAGATTATTACGCCTGTCATAAATATCTTTGGCATATTTTACTTGTGTTTGTGCCTGGTCAACTGCTTTTTGCGCGAGAGAATTATCAAGCGTAAGCAATAACTGACCCTGTTTTACATAATCTCCCTGCTTTACATATAAAACTTTTACCTGACCAGGTTGCGGATTGCGGGAAGTAACATAAGCAATATTCTGTGCATCAACTTTTCCCTGCAAATCAATATAATGACTAAAGCTTTCTGTAGATAGTTTTTGTACGGCCACCAACTTTGCTTTTTCAGGATTTGCAGAAGGATCAAGTTTTATTATTTCAGCCTGAAGATCTGTTATTTGCTTGTTTACATCATCCTGCTGCTTTTTAAGCTGTTCAAGCTTTGCTTTTTTTTGCGTTAAATCTGCATTGCCATTTTTTGTTTTATCAGTATTTCCTCCGCAGGAAAACAATAAAGAAGTTGCAGTTATTAATATTAAGCCAATCAATTTTTTTTGCATAAAAAAGAGTTTATATCTTATAATTTTCCTGTTGCTTTTAAGTAATCAATTTTAGCTAATGCTGCACTATATAATGCTATTATATAATTGCTTTGCGCTGTTGTAAGATCTGCCTGTGCATTTGAAATATCTGTTGTTGATGCAAGACCAGATTCGTATTTCTTTTTAGTGAGATCGTATACCTGTGTTGCCAGGTCAAGATTTTTTTGCTGATTATTCAAATTTATTACTGCGTTATTAAAACTGGTAATAGAAGAATCAACCTGTTCATCAATCTGCAGCTTAAGATATTCAAGATTATTGTTTGTCTGTTGCAGTTCAAGTTGTGCTTGTTTAATACTTGCATCTTTTACAAAACCTCCGAAAATTGGCACATTAACCGTTAAGCCTATATAAGAACTCGTAAACCATGGATTGCCTGAAAAAAAGTCAAATTTATTGCTTTGTGAGAGCTTGCTATAACCAGCGTTTAAGCTGGCTGTTGGTATTTTTGAAAGTTTATATCTGCGCACATTAAATTCCTGTAATTTTCCTGAAAGCGATAATACGCGGTAATCAGGACGATCATCATATTTATAATTTCCTTCGTTTAATAAACCCTGTTGTATATTTTCAGCAGTAACGGAATCTGTAAGTACTAGTGAATCACTAATGGGCATTCCCATCAATAATTTTAAACCTAAGTAACCATTCGAAATAACGTTTATGGTTGTTTGTTTTTGAGACTGAAGGTTGGTAAGCTGAACTGATGCACGATCTACATCTAACTGTTCAGCAAAACCGTTTTTATATAATTCACGGCTGTCGTTAAGCAGCTTATCAGACCGGGCAATGTTAGCATCAATAAGTTGCACCTGCACTTTTGAAACAGATAACTGGTAATAGATTTTAGAAAGGTTGGTTCTTATTTGTTCTTTGGTTAATTCTGCTGCCTGCGTTCTGTAATCAATGGAAGTTTTTCTTGCCTGTAAGCCAACAAATACCTGCCCATCAAATAAAATTTGCGAAAGCGTAACACCTGCGTTGGCTGTCCATTTTGTGCCAAACGCAGCTTCAATAAAACCAAAATCACTGGGTGATTTTATCGCATTGCCATTACCATCTTTAACGCCTTCTGCTTCAAGCACACCATAGGTTGCGGCTGAAATAAAGTTTGGAAATGTTTGAACAGTTACATTAGGATTGAACTGCGTATTAAAACTACCGTTTATTTGCGGGTAAGCTGCTGCAGTTATACCACGGTTTTGTTGTTGCTGAATTTGAATATCCAGCAAAGCGTTTTTTACAAAAGCATTATTTTTTTCTGCATAATCTATACATTGTTGTACAGAAAATTCATGTTTTGCCGGCGCTTGATTTTGCTGACTAAATGCCGGCAAAGAAATTAGAACTAAAGCTGTAAGCCATTTGCATTTTAGTAAACTCATGCTAATTTTTTTTGGCGTTGCTGTTTATATTTTGAAATAAAGTTTAAACCTTTTTCTGTGCACAATCCATGAAGAAAAAAATCTTTCATTTCTTTTTCAAAATGGGCAACACTGGTTTTTCCTGTAACAATTTCTTCGTTATGAAAAATGCCGGCGATCATTTCAAGCTGCAACCATGTTACAATATCAATATCAATATCCTTTCTGAATAAACCTTCTTTTATTCCGCGCACAATATTTTCTTTTATAATCTTATAAAGAAATTGTTTTTTATGTTTTTCAAAATCGGCAAATACGTTAGGATGAAACCGGTTGAGATCAAAGAGTACGGAAGAATTCATATTCGTAAAAATCTCTTGCGCCGCGTCGCTGGAAAGATACTGCTCATGAATAGCATTTTCTGATTTCGTTTTTATTTGTATGCACCTTTGTTTGTTTTCATCAGTAATAGATTTAAAAATGTCTTTTACCAAAGTGTCTTTATCAGAATAAAACTGGTAAATAGTTTTTTTTGAGATGCCAAGTTGCCCAGCAATTTCATCCATGGTTACGCTGCGTATTCCATAATGCCTGAATAATTCTTCCGCCTTTTGCTGTATTCTCTCCTTCATGCTCATAGCTTCCTAAAAAAGTGCCGCAAAACTAAGGAAACTTTTTTTGTAACCAAAGTTTCCATTCATTTTTTTTAAATTTTATTCAGATTATTAGCATGCTTCACATGTAAAAATATTTCTATCATTTAATATAATAAGGTGCATAAGCGACATTTAAAGAGCTGTTTGCGAATGAGTATATTATTTTATTGATATTGTTTTGAACACACAATTATTACTTGTAATTATTTGATATTTGTTTTGCATACTACTAATATGAAAAAAATAATTTCAAAAGACAGACGACAGTTTGAATGGAAAAGATTCTTGCAATATTTTTTCCAGGGAGTAATAATTATTGCGCCCATAGGAATTACTTTATATGTAGTTATATGGCTTTTTAATATAATCGATAATATACTGCCTAATCTGTTATACGATTTGTTTCCAAAACTTATGACAGAACCGAATGGTGAAGTGCGTACCATTCCCGGCGTTGGGTTTTTGCTGGTAATAATACTTGTAAGTTTAATAGGATGGATATCTTCTTCATTCATCGTTTCAAGAATTGTAGATGTATTTGATAAAGTGCTTGAGCAAACACCAGGTATAAAATATATTTATTCTTCTGTAAAAGATTTTTTAGAAGCATTTGGCGGCAATCGGAAAAAATTTGATAAACCTGTACTTGTAAGTGTTGATGCAGAAGATACATGGCGGGTAGGTTTTATAACACAGAACGATGTATCGCGTTTTGAACTTGCCGAACATGTGGCAGTGTATGTTCCACTGTCTTACGCACTTACCGGCGTTGTATATTTTGTTCCAAAAACAAAAATAAAACCTATAAATAACATGAACAGTGCGGAGGCAATGAAGTTTGTAATTTCCGGCGGCGTAACACATCTCGAAGAAAACACACAGATTTCTTAAATATTATTCACAAAACAATCTTTGGTTTTCAAAAGTATTACTTTGCGCCCTTTCTACTGTTTACATGAAGTTGTATAATTTTAATTCTGGTCCTTCTATATTACCCGCCGAAGTTTTGCAGCAGGCTTCCGAAGCAATCTTAGATTTTAACGGCATTGGTTTATCTATACTTGAAATTGGACATCGTTCAGATTGGTTTGTGCAAGTTATAGAAGAAGCAAAAAGTTTGGTGAAAGAATTAATGCAGTTGAATGATGATTATGAAATTCTTTTTTTGCATGGTGGCGCAACCACGCAATTTATGCAGGTGCCGATGAATTTATTGGATGAGAACGAAACTGCTGCTTATTGCGATAATGGCATTTGGGGGAACAAAGCGATTAAAGAAGCAAAATTGTTTGGCGATGTTCATGTAGCAGCTTCATCAAAAGATCGGAATCATACTTGTATTCCGAAAGAGCTTACTGTGCCGCGGCATGTAAAATATTTACACTATACAACTAATAATACAGTTGAAGGTTCGCAATGGCATTTTATACCTGAAGCAAATGTGCCGCTGGTTGCAGATATGAGCAGTGATATTTTCAGCCGTGAAATTCCTTTTTCAAAATTTTCATTAATATATGCAGGCGCGCAAAAAAATGCAGGCGCCGCAGGTGTAACAATTGTTGTAATTAAAAAAGATATTTTAGGTAAGGTAAAAAGAACCATTCCAACAATTCTTGATTACAAAAATCATATAGAAGCAAAATCGCTTTTAAATACACCGCCTGTTTTTGCAATTTATGTAAGTCTGTTAACGCTGCGCTGGATTAAGAAAGAAGGTGGCTTAAATGAAATGGAAAAAAGAGCAAATGAGCGCGCAGATTTATTTTATGAAACACTTGATTCACTAAATGTATTTGAAGGCAAGGTTGACAGACAGGATAGAAGTTTAATGAATGCAACCTTCACTACAAAAAATGCGGAACACGAAAAATTATTTTTAGATGAATGCAAAAAAAATGGAATGGTTGGAGTGAAGGGACACAGAAGTGTTGGCGGATTACGTGTTTCCATGTACAACGCAATGCCGATAAATACTGTACAGACAATGTGTGATTTGATGAAAGATTTTTCTAAAAAGTATAGTTGATATAATATTCCAGACTTAAAGATCTATGAATGTTCTTTCGAACAAATTGTTTTCTAAAACGTTTCGATTATAAAAACGCAGAACCTTCACAGAAAATTTTACTGTAAATATGTACGCTGCTATAGATGCAATATTTAAGTTCAATGGCAACTATTAAACCATTTAAGGCTTTAAGACCACAGGCGCAATTTGCTAAACAGGTTGCCAGCAGGCCTTACGATGTATTAAACAGCGCAGAAGCAAAAAAAGAAGCAGAAGGCAATCCTAATTCTTTTTTGCATATTACAAAAAGTGAAATTGATTTACCCGATACAATTGATACGCACAGCGAAGAAGTGTATGAAAAAGCAAAAGATAATTTGCAGGCTTTTATTAAACGTAACATTCTTTTTAAAGAAAATAAAGATTGCTTTTATATTTATCGGCTTACTATGAACAGTCATACACAAACAGGTTTAATTGCTGTAAGCAGTGTTGATGATTACGAAAATAACATCATAAAAAAACATGAGTTTACAACACCTGTTAAAGAACTTGACCGTATTAATCATATTGCAACAACCGGTGCACAAACCGGTAATGTTTTTTTAGCATACCGAAACAATGATGAACTTGATAGTATCATCAACAACTGGACGAGCACTAAAACCGCTGTTTATAATTTTATAGCAGACGATAATGTTTCACATACATTATGGATAATAAACGATGATAAAATTATTAAGCAGATAATAAATATTTTCAATACAGAAATTCCCTGTACATATATTGCAGATGGTCATCATCGAGCAGCTTCTGCAGCAAAGGTGCGACAGAAGTTAAATAAGAAAAATGAAGCGGCTGATTATTTTCTTACTACTTTATTTCCTGCAAACCAATTACAGATTCTAGATTACAACCGCATTATAAAAACATTGCATGGTTTAAGTATTCCGGAATTTTTAGATGCGTTAAAAAATGATTTTGTTATTGAAGAAAAAACCGAAGCATATAAGCCGGAAGCACTTCATACATTTGGATTATATATTGATGGTAAATGGTACAAGCTAATGGCAAGACCCGGTACATTTTTAAATAACGAATTAGGTGTACTCGATATAAGCATTCTTCAAAATAATATTTTATCAAAATATTTGGAAATTTACGATCAGCGCACTGATAAAAATATAGATTTTGTTGGCGGCATACGTGGCTTAAAGCAACTGGAAAAATGCGTAAACGATGGCGAATGTATAATGGCATTCAGCTTATTTCCGGTAACCATTGCACAAATATTTGCTATTGCAGATAAGAATAATGTAATGCCTCCAAAAAGTACCTGGTTCGAACCTAAACTGCGTGACGGTCTTGTTACGCATTTAATTAATGAATAATAAATTTGATGCGCGTTCATGCAATAATTGAAAATAAAAATCAACATTTGAAAACATTTTTTGTTGCAGGTTTTTTATGCTGTTTAATGCATTTGGCAAATGCACAGCAAACTGTTGAGTCAATTCGCAAGCAGGCAACAACGCTTGCACAACAGCAGAATTTTACCGGCGCTGTGCAGATTTTAGAACAAGCCTTGCAGCAATATCCTGATAATTTTGAAATCTTAAAAGATGAAGCGTATATAAGTTATTTGGGCAGAGATTTTCAGCATTCGTTACAAATTGGCAAAAGCATTATAGCAAGAGTAGATGCAGATGTACAGAGTTACCAGATTTTAGGACTTACATATAAAGCTATTGCTGATTACAAAGAAGCTGATAAATTATATAAAGCAGGAATAAAAAAATTTCCAAAGAGTGGTGTTTTATACAGCGAATATGGAGATATGCTAACACAATATGATAATAAGCATGGCGCAATTTTGCAATGGGAAAAAGGAATTGAAGCTGATCCAAATTATAGCAGCAATTATTATTATGCGGCAAAATATTATGCGGATGATAATAATATTTTATGGAGTACTATTTACAGCGAAATTTTTATAAACATTGAAAGCCTTACCAGGCGCACCACTGAAATAAAAAACTTATTGCTGAATAATTACAAACTTACATTATCGGGCAAATCTAATATTGATATGCTGAAAGCTAATGGAACTGATTTTGAAAAAGCTGTAGCAAGTGTATTAAGTAATTCAATTGAAACTTCTACCGGAACTGTAATACCTGAAATGATAACAGCATTGCGCATACGTTTTATTCTTGGCTGGAACAATAATCAAGCAATTTCTTTCCCTTACAGATTATTTGATTTTCAATCGCAGCTATTACGCGAAGGTCTTTTTGATGCTTACAACCAATGGCTTTTCGGTACAGTAATAAATAAAGACCGTTACGATAACTGGATTTATACGCATGATACCGAAATGCAGGATTTTACTCAATTTCAGCGCAACGTATTATTTAAAATGCCGCCTGAACAATATTACGGGCACAATCAGAATTAATTTTATTCACTATTCTTTTAAGTTTAGATTTTCAAAGCATTAGCTATTGATAATTACTGTATTAAATTTGATATATGTTTTATGCTGTTCGCATTCCAGTCTGGTTTATGAAGCTTAATAAATCACTGGTATGGAAAATTCCAACAAAAGAAAAAGTTTTATACCTAACCTTTGATGATGGCCCGCATGAAACTGCTACAAGTTTTGTTCTTGATCAACTTAAACAATACAATGCTAAAGCAACTTTTTTTTGCGTAGGAAAAAACGTAGCTGCACATCCTGAAATTTATAAACACATTTTAGATGAAGGACATTCAACAGGTAATCATACTTTCAATCATCTTAACGGATGGAATGTAAAAAGAGAAAAATATATTGCTGATGTGCAGGAAGCTGGTAAATATATTGATTCAAAATTATTTCGCCCACCTTATGGAAAAATTTCTCCTTTCACTTTAAAAACTTTGTGTTCGCAACTTCACTATAAAATAATAATGTGGCATATTTTAAGCGGAGATTTTGATGAAGCAAACACACCTGAAAAATGTTTAGAAAATGTAGTAAATAATGCAGAAGCAGGATCTATAATTGTTTTTCACGACAGTCAAAAAGCATGGAATAGTTTACGCTTTGCATTACCGGAAGTATTAAAAAAATTTAGTGTGGAAGGCTTCTTATTTAAGCAGTTATATTAATAAAAAAGGCTAAGGTAGAAACCTCAGCCCGTTTTTAATCCGTACCCTATGAAAACTTTATCAAAAATAAGAATAAAACATTTAGGGGCTGTAAAATTGTAATTAATTAATACTCAAAAAAAACATTTTATGCTTTTTGTTGATACGCATTGTCATTTATATCTTCCTGAATTTAAATTTGATCTGGATGAAATAATGCAAAAAGCAGCCGATGCAGGTGTTGGAAAATTTTATATGCCTGCAATAAATAACACAGTAGTTATTGATCTTCTTGCTACAGAAAATGCATATCCGGAAAAATGTTTTGCTATGATGGGGCTGCATCCTTGTTCCATAAAAGAAAATTATAAAGATGAATTAACTGCTGCCGAAAACTGGCTGGCACAACGTGCGTTTGTTGCAATAGGTGAAATAGGTTTAGATTTTTACTGGGATACAACTTTCATCAAACAACAATACGAAGTTTTTGAAACGCAAATGCAATGGGCATTAAATAAAAAAATACCTATAGTAATACATACACGTAATGCTATGCAGCAAACTATTGATTTTGTAAAGCCCTTTGCTGCAAAAGGTTTGCGCGGTATTTTTCATTGCTTTGGCGATAGTTTTGAAAACGCACAGCAAATAACCGATATGAATTTTTATTTAGGAATTGGCGGCGTGCTTACTTATAAAAAATCAGGATTAGATGAAGTAATTAAGCAAATAGATTTAAACCATATTGTTCTTGAGACAGATGCGCCTTATTTAGCACCGGTTCCGTTTCGCGGAAAAAGAAATGAAAGCAGCTATATAAAAATCATTGCAGAAAAATTAGCGCAAATAAAAAATATTTCCTTAGAAGAAGTAGCAGCAATAACAACAGCAAATGCTGAAATAATTTTCGGTGCAGTAAACTAAGCTTTTATTTTTGCAAGCTGATTAAAAAGGAGAGTTGTCCGAGTGGTTGAAGGAGCACGCCTGGAAAGTGTGTATACGGGAAACTGTATCAAGAGTTCGAATCTCTTACTCTCCGCTGAAAAGCTTATTTTACTTCACCTCAATTAATTAAAAAAGCCCTGAAGCTCAATGCGGACGGGCTTTTCGTATTTTTTAGCATTTTCTTACTTTACGCAGGTTTACCCCATTTTCCGTGCGACTTTTATGCGCAAATCGTGTACCTATACCTAAATTGTCAAAGGTCGCACGAAACTTAACACAAAGCACTTAGAGTTAACATGTTATGCAAATTCAACTCTTGATTTGAGTTTGAATTATAACCAATTTTATAACTATTAAAAGTGCGACTCATGGAAAAAAATTTTGGATGCCTTTTCTTTCTTAAGAAAAAAGGCAAAAGTGCAAACCGCGAAATAGACATCTATTTACGAATCACGGTAGATTCTGTTTCAGCTGAATTAAGTACAAAACGAAAATGCTTCAGGGCTAACTGGAGTGTAAAAGCCAGTAGAGCTGAAGGGAAAACTGACTATGCGCGAAGTATTAATTCTTATTTGGATACACTTCAGCAAAAAGTATTTGAAGCCAAGCGGCGGCTGATTGAAGTGGACGAAGAAGTAACCGCGGTGAAAATAAAAGATTTGATGTTGAACAGGAAGGTTGAAAAAGAAAAGTTTAGGTTGATGGAACAGTTCATGGCGCATAATGAACAAATGAAAGCGCTTGTAGGCAGAGATTATGCTAAGGGTACACTAGACAGATATGAAACTTCTTACAGACATACGTTACAATGTGTACAGGATAAGTATAAGGTTACGGACATTGATATTGAAAAACTCAATTATGATTTTATAACCAATTATGAATTCTGGCTGAAGACAGTACGGAAATGCGACCATAACACCACGATGAAGTACCTGGCTAATTTTAAAAAGATAGTTATCCGGTGTGTAAAGAGCGGCAAGTTAGCCAGAGACCCTTTTGTTGGTTTTGTAATGTCAAAGAAAGAAGTAGAAAGAGAGGTGCTTAACAATGATCAATTAAGAAGAATATCGCAAGAAAATTTTTCTGCAGAACGTATGGCATTAGTGCGCGATATATTTCTTTTCTGTTGTTTTACAGGTCTTGCATATGCTGATATTAAAAAACTAAAACAGACAGAAATTATTAAGGGTAATGATGGCGGTCTATGGATCATTGCAAAGCGGCAAAAAACAAATGTTACCTCAAGGATACCTTTACTTCCCCCTGCACTGGAAATAATAGAACGTTATAAAAGCCATCCGCAGTGTACTTTTAAGGGAATGGTATTGCCGGTTTTAAGTAATCAAAAAATGAATTCATATTTAAAACCGATAGCGGACCGGTGCGGCATCCATTTTTGCCTAACCTTTCATATAGCCCGGCACACATTTGCTACAACTGTAACATTGAGTAACGGAATTCCAATTGAAACAGTAAGTAAAATGTTAGGTCATCGCAATCTTAAAACTACACAGCACTATGCAAAGATTTTAGATAAGAAGATTAGTGATGATATGAAGCGGTTGAAAGATTATAGATTGTAAGCCTATAAACGGTGTTTGCATTGAACTCTTTAAATCGAAGTATAAATTCAGTTGATTAATCCCATGTTTAACTATGTTAAAAATCATTTTGATTGACTATATCAAATCGTATCAAAACAAATCAAATTTAATTTTCTCTTTACTCAACTTAATACAGCTTGATAAATTTTAAAGCACATTTGTTAAAGACATCATGGTGGATCATGTTCAGAATTGAGTTATGTGGCTATATGTTATACCAACCTTATTATTTTTGATATGCAAGGTCTTTTCTTAGTGAATAGAATAAAAAGGATATAAGATTGAATATATTTTATCAATCAGAAACATTAATTGATGCCAGCTAATAACCCATACAGCAAATTTGTACAGGAAGTAAAACAACAGATTCTTGAAAGCCGTTATAATGCTGCAAGGCTTGTAAATAAAGAATTGTTGCTACTATATTATAATATTGGCAAAATCTTACATGATAAAATAAAACAAGCGAAATGGGGGGATAAAGTGCTGCAAAATATTTCTGCTGATTTGCAAAAAGAATTGCCAGGATTAAGAGGATTTTCTGCGCAGAATTTTAAAAAGATGAGAATATTTTACGAAGCTTATCCTATGCTTTTGCAGCATAAAATTGGTTCGTTAACAACGAACCAATTAGCAGATAAGAATAATGCTAAGAAGAACAAAGAACAAACAGCAATTGGTTCGTCAGCAACGAACCAATCTGAGAATATGCAGAAAGACATTTTTTATCTGCTAAGCTTTACACATCATTTTCTGTTGATATCGAAGATTAAAGATTTAAATGAGCGTTTGTTCTACATGCAAAACGCCGCAACAAATCATTGGACGGTTAACCTGTTGCAGCACCATATTGAAAGCGACCTCTACTATCAAAAAGGAAAGCTGCCAAATAATTTCAAAGCTACATTGCCGCAGAAATTAGCAGCTCATGCATTGGATGCATTTAAAGATGAATACCTTCTGGATTTCATCAATATTAACCCGGAAGATGATGAGCGTGTACTGGAACAGGAAATAGTAAATAACATAAAACATTTTATTCTTTCATTGGGTACAGGCTTTTCGTTTATCGGTAATCAACACAGGCTCATTGTAGATGAAGAAGAATTTTTTACTGACTTACTTTTCTTTAACCGTAACCTGCAATGCCTGGTGGCTATTGAATTGAAAAGAGGAAAGTTTAAACCTGAATATGCAGGCAAGCTTAATTTCTATTTGAATGTATTGGATGAACAGGAAAAATTGCCAAACGAAAACAACAGCATCGGTATTATTCTTTGCAAAGAAAAAAATAATAATATAGTTGAATACGCATTTAAGTCCATTGACAAATCAATGGGTGTGGCGACTTTTAAAACAAGCCGACAATTGCCAGCACAGTTTAAAAAAGTATTGCCTGATGCTGAAGCTTTAAAAAAGTTATTATAAATGAATTGAGCGCATGGAAAGATGTTATGCAATCAGTGACAGATTTCAAATTTGAGCTTATTGGGAATAGTGAGTTAAGCTCAATAATTAATATAGTTATTTCTTAATCGTGAAAATGAAAATGTGTAGTTATGAATGAAGTTCCAATGTTATTTCCAATAGCTCCGGCGGAGTTCTGGAAACAGATTAAAACGACAATTGAAGAAGTGGTAAATGAAAAAATCAACCAACCATTTCAA
>CAXSDU010000003.1:0-16337 GCA_964236165.1 uncultured Parafilimonas sp.
CCGAGTAGGTTATTTCTTAACTGCTTTCACTCTAAGGCGTATATAATCTGCGTACCATTTGCCGCTTTCATAATTTGTTTCTTTAAGAATTGCAACTGCTTTATCAACAATATTTTCTGCTTTTTCTTTTGGAATATTTTGAAAGTAAGCTTGTGCAAACTGATCAATCCAATTCTTCATTCCATCTTCACCAACTAACTCGGTTGGTCTTTCAAACTGAATAATATTTGAAACAGTAAAACCAACTTTTTCCAGCATCGATGTTTATATTTTGCTCAAAACCATCTACAATCAACACTTTTTTTATAGCGTTATGAATACTTTCAATGTTATGTTTTGCGCCCATTTCATACACTAATCTTCCGTTTGGTTTTAATACATCATAAATGCATTGCAATAAACTTCGCTGTTCTTTTATCCAGTGAAAAGTTGCATTTGAAAATGCAGCATCGAACTTTTTATCGAAAGAAAAATTGCTGGCATCCTTTACAAAAAACGCTATGTTGTTATAAGACTGTTTTGCTTTTGCAATCATGTCTGCCGATGCGTCTATTCCTGTAACAATTGCACCGGCTTCAGTAATCTTTTCTGTTAGCACTCCTGTTCCGCAGCCAACATCTAAAATATTTTCATCTCTTTGCGGCGCTAACCAACCCAAAACATCTTCGCCATATTTTGCAACGAAGCTGTGTTTGTTATCATATAATGTTGCGTTCCACTTCATCATTTAATTATCATTTAAAAGCTCACGTACATCTGTTACTTCACCTGTTATTGCCGCAGCAGCTGCACTTAAAGGGCTTGCCAGAAATGTTCTTGCATTCGGACCTTGCCTGCCTTCAAAATTTCTATTTGATGTAGATATGCAATATTTACCTGCCGGAATTTTATCTTCATTCATGCCTAAACATGCAGAACAACCAGGCTGCCTTAATATAAATCCCGCTTCTTCAAAAATTATATTGATGCCTTCTTCAATAGCTTGTTTTTCTACTTGTTTAGAACCTGGAACAACCCATACTTCAACATCATTCGCTTTATGTTTTCCTTTTACAAAATTTGCTACCATTCTTAAATCTTCAATGCGTGCATTGGTGCAACTGCCAATAAAAACATAATCAACTTTTTTGCCTTTCATATTTGCGCCCGGTTCAATACCCATATAATGCAAAGATTTTTCATAAGATGATTTTTCTTTTGCATCAACTTCATTTAATGCAGGCACATGACCAGTAATTCCAATACCCATTCCAGGGTTAGTGCCATAAGTAATCATCGGTTCTATATCTTCAGCTTTAATATTTAATTCCATATCAAACTTTGCATCATCATCGCTGTATAAACTTTTCCAGTATTCCAATGCTTTATTCCAATCATCGCCTTGTGGTGCAAATTTTCTTCCTTTTATATAATTGAATGTTGTTTCATCCGCTGCAATCATTCCGCAACGCGCGCCCATTTCAATACTCATATTGCAAATGGTCATGCGTGCTTCCATTGAAAGATTTCTTATTGCTGAACCTGCATATTCAACTGCATAACCTGTAGCGCCGCTGGCAGAAATTTTTGAAATAATGTAAAGAATAATATCTTTTGAAACAACGCCTTTATTCAATTTGCCATCGACTGTGATGCGCATAAGTTTTGGTTTGCTTTGCATTAAACATTGCGTTGCCAAAACCATTTCTACTTCGCTTGTACCAATACCAAAAGCCATTGTACCAAAAGCGCCATGTGTTGATGTATGACTATCGCCGCAAACAATCGTCATGCCTGGTTGCGTAACACCAAGTTCAGGACCGATAATGTGAACAATACCTTGAAAAGGATGACCTAATCCATATAATTCAATACCAAATTTTTCACAGTTTTCTTTTAATGTATCAACCTGCTTTCTTGATAATTCTTCTTTGATAGGAAGATGCTGATCAATTGTTGGAACATTATGATCAACCGTAGCAACAACCTGCTGCGGGCGAAGAACTTTTAAACCGCGCTGCTCTAAACCTTTAAATGCCTGCGGGCTTGTTACTTCATGAATAAAATGTTTATCAACGTATAACACTGAAGGCCCGCCTTCAATGTTTTTTAGAACATGTTTCTCCCAAATTTTTTCAAATAATGTTTTAGCCATGTTTAACTGAAAATTTATGAATGTGACGTTGCAATTTCTTCTTCTCCCTTTAGGGTTGGGGCTTCATATGTTTTTGCTAATTCATGTAAGTCCTCATCTTTTACTTCTTTCTTTTTATCGGCCACAACTAAAAATTCCTGGTATAAAACATCAATATCATTTCTTGTAAAACTGTAACCGATTTTTTGAAAACGATGTGCCAATGCACTTCTGCCGCTTCGTGCCGTTAAAACAATTTTGCTTCCATCAGCGCCCACGTCTTCAGGTTTTATAATCTCGTAAGTAGAATTATCTTTTAAAAATCCATCCTGGTGTATACCGCTTGAATGCGCAAATGCATTGCTGCCAACAATTGCTTTATTTGGTTGCACAGGCATACGCATTATATCACTCACTAAATGGCTCATCGGATTTAAATGCTCAGTTTTAATACTGGTATGAAAACCAAGATAAGCGTGTTGCATCACCATAACCACTTCTTCAAGCGAAGTATTTCCTGCACGTTCACCCAAACCATTAATCGTGCATTCTATTTGACCTGCGCCTGCAATTACGCCTGCGATTGAATTTGCGGTAGCCAAACCCAGATCGTTATGACAATGACAGGAAATGGTTGCTTTATCAATGTTGGGAACGTTATTAATTAAGTAAGCAATTTTTTCTCCATATTGATGCGGTAAACAATAACCAGTTGTATCTGGAATATTTACAACTGTTGCGCCGGCTTTTATAACTGCTTCAATAACTTTAGCGAGATAATTATTGTCCGTTCTGCCTGCATCTTCTGCATAGAACTCAACATCATCAACATAATTCTTAGACCATTTTACACATTGCACAGCGCGTTTTAAAATTTCTTCTCTGGTAGAATTAAATTTTGATTTTATATGTGAATCTGAAGTGCCGATACCTGTGTGTATGCGCGGTCGTTTTGCATAACGTAAAGCTTCGCCTGCTGCCTGAATATCTTTTTCAACAGCACGACTTAAACCGCAAACGCTTGCATTTTTTATAGCTTTGGATATTTCTTCAACGGAAGAAAAATCGCCGGGACTTGAAATAGGAAAACCGGCTTCAATTATATCAACACCCAGGTTTTCTAATGCAAGTGCAAGCTCAATTTTTTCTTTTGTGTTGAGTTTGCATCCCGGCACCTGTTCACCATCTCTTAGCGTGGTGTCAAAAATGTTAATCTTTTTTGTTTGCATTGGTATGTTTGTTAGATGCTGCGCAATTTTTTAAATTTGGACAACCTGTAACAATTAATTGCTTTGCACAGTTGCTAAAGTTACTTAATTAAGCTACATATTTTTAATCTATTTATATAGTTTTTTACGGTTGAAAGATTGGTTTAATTTTGCTAAAAGCCTTTGTTTATAAGCATTTCAGCTAATTTTAATTACGATGCCTAACCGCAATTCAGACGAATTATTCCAGTTAATACATTCATTAAATAAAACGGAGAAACGTTTATTTAAACTTTATGTAAAACGTATTTCAGGAAATGAAGATCTAAAAATCATTGCTTTATTTAATGCATTAGATGCTATGCAGGAATATGATGAAGAAAAACTGCTGCGCAAAAATCGTTCTATACAAAAGCAACAGCTTTCTAATATGAAGGCGCATTTATATAAGCAAATACTTACCAGCGTTTCGCATCTTTCATCTGATATTGAAATACAATTAAGCGAGCAACTGATATTCGCACGCATGCTTTATAATAAAGGATTATATATACAGGCGCTTAAAGTGTTGGATAAAGTAAAATCAACAGCAAAAAATAATTGTCAGAACACTTACCGTTTGCAGGCTTTGATATTTGAAAAAAAGATTGAAGCCATGCATATAACAAGAAGCATTGAAGGGCGCTCAGGAAATCTTTCAAATGAATCGAATGAAGTAAGCCGGCATTTATTTTTACTGGGAAATCTTTCAGGCTTTGCATTGCAGTTATATAGTTGGTACGTGCAAAACGGACATGCAAGAGATGAGAAAGATGAAAAAGCCATCAATGATTTTTTTTATAAAAACCTGCCGGATTGTGATGAAAGAAAAATGGATTTTTATGAACGTTTATATTACTACCAGGCTTATTGCTGGTTCACATTTATTCTGCAGGATCTTTTAGGCTATTACCGCTACTCGCAAAAATGGGTTGATTTATTTGAAGAAAATCCTGCAATGAAAAGCTTTGAATCAATTCAATATTTAAAAGGATTAGATAACCAGCTTTCTGCGCATTTTGTATTGCTGAATTACAGAGGTTTTGAAGAATCAATTAAACTGCTTGAAAATTTTGCTGCATCAGAAGAAGGTCATAAAGATGTAAACACCGAGATACAGGCGTATATATATCTTCAGTTAGCAAAACTTAACCTGCATTTTATGCATGGTTATTTTACAAAAGGATTATCGCTTGTTGATAACACTATAAAAAAATTAAAGGAATATAAACTTCATATTGATTCACACCGTATACTTATCTTCTATTACAAATTTGCCTGTTTATATTTTGGAAGCGGCAATAACGAAAAGACTATCGAATTTTTAAATCTTATTATAAATCGTAAACCAAATCTAAGAACAGATATACATTGTTATTCAAGGTTGCTGCATCTTATTGCGCATTTTGAAATGGGTAACTATAATCTTGTTGAATATTTAATAAAATCAGTTTACAGGTTTATGGCAAAAATGAAAAACCTGAATATAGTAGAAGAAGAGATTTTTTCTTTTTTGAAAAGATCATTTTCATTTTCTCAAAATGAAATTATACCTGCTTTTAAATCATTAAAAAATAAACTGGAAACTTTAAAAGGTAACCCGCTTGCTACGCGCTCATTTATGTATCTTGATATAATTGGCTGGCTCGAAAGTAAAATTGATAATGTACCTGTTCAACAAATAATACATAATAAATATCTTATTTCTAAAAAGAACCGCATGCCTATAAACGAACAGTTAGTTTAAGCTTATAATAAAACTGTTGTTTTTTTGAGCGCCTTCATCAAATATGTGTCTTAATCTGGTATCGCCGATAACAGTACGGTGTTTTTCCAAATCAAATATTTCGTTACAGGTAGTAAATGTTTCAAATGATTCCAGATATGGAAATAAACCTTTGATACATTCAATTTCCCGGTTTATTTTGTTATCGTCGTAATTATCTTTTTTCACTGTAATTATTAGTTCTCTTTCCATATAAATATCTTTAGTTTTCATTGAATTATAAAAATATATGGCAATAATAATTCCGTTTTTATAACAATAGTTTTTTATGTATTTGTTTTAATGAATTAAGACACATTGCCGCAATATGGGAAATAAATGTTACAAGCTTGTTATAACAAATTCAGTTCTCCTGTTAATGCTTCTGCCTTCTTCTGTTGAATTGTCAGCCATAGCTTGTGTTTTGCCAAAACCTTTCCATTTCATACGTTTTGCATCAATGCTTTTGCTTACTAAAAAATCTACAACTGCTTTTGCGCGATTTTCAGAAAGTGTAAGATTATCTGCATCGTTGCCAACATTATCAGTATATCCATTTATTTGAATTTTTACGGTAGGATTATCATTCATTAGCTGAATAAGTTTATTTAATTCAATCATACTTACCGGCTCAAGTTGAAAAGCGTTATTTGGAAACTGAATATTTCTTAATCGTACCGTTGCATTTAATTCAACAGGATCAAGCGCAATATTTTTTTGATAAGTACTGTCTGATAGTTTTTCTGCAAGATTAAAAACATCACTATAAAATAAATAACCTTTTCTGTTTACAGTGAAAGTATAATTTTTACCAACCGGTAATGTAAGAAAATAGAAACCTGTTTCATCTGTTTGCACGCTCGATGAAACCTGCTGACTTGAATCAACGCTTAGTTCAACTGAACATGGTAAACCTTTTTGTGTTTTTGCATCGGTAACATATCCTTTTATATACAAAGTTTTTACAGGGCGCACATCAGGCTTCATCGTGAACTTATACAAATCAAGATAGCCTTTTGTATCAGCACGATCACTTGCATAATACGCTGTAATGCCATCTGCTGCTACAAACAAACTGCCATCATCTGTAATTGTATTTACAGGATAACCGAGATTTTCCGGCTTGCCCCATGTTTTATCGCATGTTTTGCGCACTACATAATTATCAAATCCACCATAACCTGGTAAACCATTAGAAGTATAATATAATGTTTGATTATCTGCATGAATAAATGGCGCCAGTTCATCGCCCGCAGTATTTATATCTGGTCCCATATTTTCTGCAGGAAGCCATTTGCCGTTAACGCGATAACTTACATACAAATCTTTTCCGCCATAACCACCGGACCTGTTACTGCTAAAGTATAAAGCATTTTTATCAGGGCTAAGCGATGGAGAACTTTCCCAGAATTCTGTGTTGATATTAGCGCCTAAATTAATCGGTTCGCTCCAGCCTGTTGGTGTATTGTAAGAAATATATAAATCGAAATTTCCAAAACCTTTGCCTGAAAAATTCCCCGCAAACAAAAGCCAGTCGCCATCTTGTGAAATATTTATTCCGCCTTTTGACGGTTCAATATTTATATCGCCTTTAATTATTTCTGCCTTTGAATAACCGTTTGGTGTAAGCCTGCTTTCAACAAAATCTTCGCGAATGCCTTCTGCTCTTCTCGTAAAAACAAGAATGCTGTCATCAATAGTAAATGATGGATAATATTCTGATGTTTGTGAGTTAACGCTATCGCCAAGATTAACCGGCGCAAACTGATAATCGCCTGCGTTATGTGTTGCCGAATATTGAATCGCAAATTCATAACAGCTTTTCCAGTGCAATGCATTGTTACGGCTTTTATCGCTTAATTTTTCTATAGTGAGAAATTTATTTATTGCATTAAGCGCATCATTAAATCTACCAAGTGCTGCAAGATTTTCTGAATAATATATTAAATAATATTTCGAATAAATACTGTCAATACTTATTGCTTTTTCATAATAAATAATGCTGTTGTTGTAATCTTTTAAATCTGCATATACACCACCAAGCGATAAATAAGCATCTACAAATTTTGCATCCTGGCTTATTGCTTTTTCCAATACAGGAATTACTTCGCGCCTTGCATCATTCGCTAACATTTCAAGCGCTGTTTGATAGGTTGCAGCAGCCTTTTTATTTATTGCATCAGGATTATAATTCTGTGCATTTGCTACCGAAATCAAACACCAATAAAACAACAAGTACTTCATGCAGTAAAATTGCAGTTAAGAAATTTAATTTTAAAACGTATAAAAGTTAAAATAAATTATAGCAGCAGTAATACAGATAAATTTAAATGCAATCATCACTTTAGCCCAATCATAAACCCGAAATAAAACAAGCTGCTGTATTATTTAAACTGTACGTTGCTTTAGAAATTTAAATTTCGTATGACGAAATATTTTAATTTTATTTTACTATTATGAAAACATCTCAACGCAGTTTCCTTTTTTATCTTTTTTTAATTTTATCTTTTCAATTAAATGCACAGGTCATTCCCGATTCTTTAAGAACAGATTGGTCTCACTCCGGTTACTCCGGCACTATTCCTTCACCAGCTTTAATTATAAATGTAAAAGATTTTGGTGCTTATGGTGATAGTATTCATGATGATTATAACGCAATAATGAGTGCTATTAACACATCTTCTAATTTGCGTGTAATTTTTTTTCCTGCGGGGAATTATCTTATTAAATCAACCATATTATTACCATCAAATATTATTCTGCGTGGCGAAGGTTCCGCCACTAATTTACAATTTGATCTTTCATCGTACGGCGCAGCAAAAGATTGTATAAAAGCAACTAAAGATCAAAACAAATCATTCACTCCAATAAATAATGGTTACTTAAAAAATTCTACTTCTTTAACAATTAGCAGCACCTCAGGTTTTATTAAAAATGGTTATGCCGAAATAATAGAAAATAATGGCGATTGGGATGCAGATAAAAGTACAAATTATGTAGGGCAAATAGTAAAAATTACAAAAATTTCAGGTAAGAATCTAAGCTTTTCACCTGCCTTAAGATTAGATTTTATTGATAGCCTTCAGCCGCGTATAAGATCAATTTCTCCTATAGAAAACGTGGGCATTGAATGTGTTAAGATAACAAGAAAAGATACGGCTGTAAATAACAACTATGGATGTAATATGAGTTTTATGTATGCTAATAACTGCTGGGTAACAGGCGTTGAAAGTAATGAATGCCAGGTGGCGCATTTAAATTTATCATCATGCAGCCATATTACTGTAAGTGGCTGTTATTTTCATGATGCATATAATTATGGAGGCGGCGGGCAGGGTTATGGTGTTTATATACATAAACATACCAGCGATTGTAAAACCGAGAATTCCATTTTTACAAGACTTCGTCATTCTATGCTTGTAATTGACGGACCTAATGGAAATGTTTTTGGTTATAATTATTCTTTTGATACAAGAAGTACTACAGAAGTTCCGCCAGATGCAATTGGCGATATTGCATTACACGGACATTATGCTTTTGCTAATTTGTATGAAGGAAATATTGTTCAAAATATTTTTGCTGATGATTTTTGGGGCGCATCCGGACCTTATAATACTATTTTCAGAAATCGCGCAGAATTATATGGCATTGTTATTTTCGATCAATACAATTATCCTGTAAAAACAAACAGGCAAAATATTGTTGGTAACGAGGTAACCAATACTGATTCTTTGAAAGGTTATTATTTTCTTGCCGGCAGCAATCATTTTACTTATGGCAATAATGTTAGAGATACAATTCAGCCACAGGGCACAACAATATTAAATGATAGCAGTTATTATTTAAACACAAAACCATATTTCTGGAATATTGTTTCAGCATGGCCATCCATTGGAATTCCCAATGCAATAAATACAGGAAGCAATCCTGCTAAAGAAAGATATTTATCAAACAGTATTAAAACTTCTTGTGAAAAAGAACAAAGCACATTTAGTATAGTTACAACTGCAGACAGTATTATTTGTAACGGCAGCACAACAATAATAAACATTACAGCATCAGGCGGCATTACACCTTATAAATATTCAATTGACGGAATAAATTTTCAGTCGCAAAATAGTTTTACTAAGAATGCCGGTACATACACAACTACTGTTGTTGATGCCAATGCAGATACAGCATATACAACTATTAACTTTAGCCAGCCTGCAGTAATAAAAGCCTCATTAAAAAAAATGAATCTTACCTGTAATGGAGATTCAAGCGGAACAATAACAATAACTGCAAGTGGTGGCACAAATCCTTATCAGTATAAATTGAATGCAGGCATTTATCAAAGCAATAATGTTTTTAGAAATTTAAAAGCAGGCTCGTACAATATTTTAATTAAAGATGCAGGCAACTGCATATTAAGTATTCCACCAACCAGTATAACGCAACCTTCTGCTATTATAATTTCAAATGCGAATACAAATGTTAGTTGTAAAAACGGAATGGACGGTTCTATTACTGTAACTGCAAGTAAAGGAGTTAGTCCTTATAAGTATAGTTTAAATGATGCTGCTTACCAAAACAGCAATGTTTTTAGCAGCTTAAAAGCCGGCACTTATAAAATTAAAGTTCAGGATATTAATGGATGTACAGTGATTAAATCTTCCATTAAAATAACGCAGTCAGGTAAGGCTTGCGCTTTAACTGCTGTTGCTGAAACTGAAAAATTTAATAAGAAAAATTTTACTGTAAACGCTTTTCCTAATCCTTCAAAAAACGCTTTTGATTTAGAAATAACAGGTAATAATAAAGAACCTGTTCAAATTAAAGTAACAGACATTTATGGAAGAGAAATGTATAGAAAAACCGGAGCTATAAATGAGACGTATAATTTTGGTGCGCTATTTACCGCTGGTATTTATATTGTTGAAGTAATACAGAATAAAAATATTAAAGTATTAAAAGTTATAAAGCAATAATGCGGTTAATTTTTAAACAGACTTTATAACGCAACATTATTTTTTTTGTAATACACTTACAAATGTTCCGGTTTTTATTAAACGATATGGAACCAGTCCGGTAATCTGTGTTGTATCTTTATTAATCATTTGGATTATTGTAAGTTTATTACCATTAACATTTATTTTACCACCTGATGGTTGCGTGGTAGTTGTTCCATCAGCAGCAACAAAGCTGCCTGCCGGAAAATAAATTGAATCACTTCCTATTAACTGATAATTTCCTGTTGAGTTGGAATTACTAACAATTATAGAAAAAGGCATTTGGCTTGAATCAACTAATACATCGTTTTGATAATTATACTCATTAATAATAGAATTTACATTATAACCAATGGCTGCAGAATTAAATGTAGTACTATCAAATGTAATTGTACCTGTACTATCGGTGGAAATATAATCTGAATAGCTGACTGATTTATAATTTGTATCTGCTTCTGTATATTCCAAAGTTGTTTGCGTATGTCCTTCTAAAGAAACAAAATTCCACGTGCCGTTAATTGAAGTATTATTTTGCACTGAATCTGAATCATCAAACGGTTCTATTACTTTTTGGCATGCGGAAAATAAAATAAAAAAAGCAAAGAAATAAAGCCATTTTTTCATGTGATGATATTTAATAGAATTAGGTTTTAAATTTTTTTACGTAATAAATTTTACATGAATTATAAATGAGCAAGCGAATCAATAGTATGCTTTAATCAGCCGACAATTTTTATAACTACAGCATATTTTTTATCATTTTTTTTCTGTAAATCTTTAGGAAGAATGATTTCTTTTTTATCATTCGCATTTACAATTTTCAGCGTTTCTTTTTTACCAAGAATACTCACTTCACTTTTAGATGTGAGCAATGATGCATCAACTAAAATACCCGCCGGCAATAAAACATTTTCATTTTTATCATCGCTCAAAACAAAAACATATTTTGTATTGCCATCTTTTGATTGTGTATAAACAATATTCGCATTTTCATACGGTGCTAAAGGTTTTGAATTATATATTGATTCATTATTTGTTTTCATCCACACACCAATTTCTTTTAACCTGTTGTATGCTGTATCACTCCAGTCGCCTTCCGGAGAAGGACCAATATTCAGCAATAAATTTCCGCCACGCGAAACAATTTTTATAAGCAGGTGAATAAGTTCATTGGTTGATTTATATGCATCATTCGGAACATAACTCCACGAGTTGCCCATTGTAATGCAACTTTCCCATGGATGATCTAAAGGAACCGAAGGAACAGTTTGTTCAGGAGTTTGATAATTCTCATATTCGCCCAGCACAGATCTGTCAACAATTAATAATCCCGGCTGATAACTTCTTGCCATCGTTGCAATATTTTTCATGTCAATATCCTGGTTATATTGAATGCTTTTTTGCCATTCTATTTTTTTATCTACTGTTGAAAGTGGTCTAACCCAACCGCCATCAAGCCATAAAATATCTACACTTCCGTAACCTGTCATCAGCTCTTTAATCTGGTTGAAAGTATATTGTTTAAAGGCATTCCAGCGCTCAGGATATTTTGCCGGATCATAATTTACATTTCTGTCTTTTGGCGGAAAATATGACCACCAATAATTTTCGCTGTGCCAGTCTGGCTTAGAAAAATATGCACCTACCAAAAAACCCTGCTTGCGAAAAGCATTAAATATTTCTTTGGCTACATTGCTTTTTGGGTTGGTTGAAAAAGGCGTTTTAGATGAAGTGATTTTATAATCGGTTTCTTTTGTATCAAACATGCAAAAACCATCGTGATGTTTTGTAGTGAATACAACATATTTCATTCCTGCATCTTTTGCTGCTGCTGCCCATTTTTCAGGATCAAATTTTACGGGATTAAAAGTTGTTTGTAAATTTTCATATGCCTTCACATATCCAAAATAATCTTTAGCATAAGGTCCGCGCCTTTGTGTCCATCCTTCATCTTCCGGGCAAATACTCCAGCTTTCAACAATTCCCCATTGACTGTAAGTACCCCAATGCATCAGCAAACCAAATTTTATATCCTGCCATACATCTAATTTTTTCAACACAAAACTATCTGCAGGTTTTATATAATTGTTAGATTGTTGAGCATACGTTGCAATTGTAATTACAGTAAAGAATGATAAGAAAATTTTTTTCATGCAGATGTGTTTTTACAATAAAGGATTATTATGCGCGATAAAATTAAAACTAACTTATCACTGCGTTACATCTGAATTATTTCAACTTCTTCTATTTAATTATACAGCATTAAATAGTTGATATCAAAGCCTATGTTTCTACAGGATTTGCATTGCCTTATTACTGGCCAAGTGAATAAATATAATTATCAAATGCAGTAAGGTTTTTAATAACGACAGGTGAAAGTTTTCTTGTATTTTTTTCTTCGAGTAAACGAAATGCAATGGCATCCATATCTGTTATATCTTGTTTAATGCCTTCATCTTTTAAATCGAACCGCATAAGCACTTTCTCAAAATTATTTTTATTGAAAGTATAACCTGCATCATTATATATATTAATCAGTTCTTTAGTTAAAGGATAGTTTACATTATCATCTTTTTGCTGCCAATTTTTAAATGCCTGTTTTGCACCTTCTATATCACCTTTTAAAATGCGAAATGAAACATCATACTGATTTACTATTGTAAGATCATTTTTAATTTCTTCTATATTTTTTAACTGCGGATTATCTGCAATTATTTTATTGTTCCAGTATAATGCGCTGTTATACTGTTTGTTTTTAAAATACGATGAAATGCCAATTGAATAAGAACTGAATAAATCATCAAAGCATTTTTTATACATTGTATCTAATTTAAACGGTGCCTGCCTGAATGCTATTAATTTTTCAAAATCGTATTTGCTGAAATTTCCATTCAAAGAATCTTTATCCAGCAAAATTTTGTAGAAATAACTGTTGCCTGTATAAATATATATATCAAATGAATCAAGCTTGTCCAGCTTATTATATACATCTTCTTTTAATCCATTTAAATTATTATACAGCTTAGGTATAATGTTGCACAGCTCTATAAATGTTTGCCTGTTTTCTTTAAGCAAATTTTGTGTATTAAGCGCTGTAAGCGAATCGTTCAGCATTTTAATGCTTTCATATATTTGCCGTGGCTGTGTTAATGTAAGCATGTCTTCTAATGTTACTAACCGCAGTTTAATTTTATCGTTCATGCTAAACTTTGGTATAAGCTTCATTGCTATTATATTATTTATTTTTAATGGAAATTTTTTATCTAAATGTAAATTCCATAAGGAAATTTTGTTATTAGAAGCTGCAATAATTTTTGAATTGCTGTTATAAAAATTTATAGAAGCTATACTTGAATCTAAACCGAATAATTGCAAAACATCTTTAGTAAATTTTAAAGAATCAGTTTGCATATTTCTGTTATTAATAGAAGCAGTATCTGCAGTATTTTGCTTTTGCCTGCTCCATTGTGTTATCATTCCTGACCCGGTTTCTCCAATAAGAATATGATTATCATCTTGCGAAAAACGGGCATTCGATACAGATGACGCAGCATTCAGCGTTTGCAGCACGGAATTTTTTTCACTGTTCCATACCTGCAATTTTCCATCTGAAAAACCGGTAATAAAATATTTTCCATTATGCGAAAAAGAAACAGTGTTTACAGATTCGTAATGTGGGTTTTTTTTATCAGTTAATGTTGTTAGCAGTAAAGGATTATTTTTATCACTGCTGCTTTTTAAATCTCCTGAAAACACTTCGCCATAACTTGTACCAACAACAAAGCGATCATTATCTGGCGATAAGCTTACTACAGTTATATCATCATTAACGGAAATAGGCAGTGTATATTTTTTTTGCAAAACACCATTCAAAGAAATCACATTCACTGTTTCTGCATTCGCATAAATAAGAAACTCATTATTTTTTTCAATATCAAAAGCAGGATAATATTGCAAGTCATCAATAATTTTTACATTCTTGTTTTCTTTTGTAGCAATATTTAATAAAGAAGCGGAATCACTATAATATGATTGATATAGAAGATAATTACCATCAGGAGAAAATACTGAGTAATTAGATACATATTTTTCATCTGTAAGCGAATCTGTAACGGCACCGTTTTTAGCGTTGTACCAAAAAATGCCTTGGGTTGTTGCCGCAATTACAGTGCTCTGATCTTCTGTTACCCGCGCATTGTTCACTAAGCCACTGCAATTTATTGTTAATAACGGAAGGTGAACATTTGGTTTACGTATAAGCTTATTAAAACTTCTTTGAATTACAGGATTACCTGAATCTTTTAAAAAACCTTCTTGTGCAAATTTTAAGGCGAGTGAATAATTAGCTTCTGCATTTTGATTGGCAAAAGCTGCACATTTAAAAGAATATCTTAGTGCATTATATTTTACCGAATCTTTATTTATAAGAAATAAAAAATTATTTTTCATAGCATCTGTGCGCTGTGTTGAATCCAATAAATAAAACCAGTCTTTTTGCGCAACAAGAAAATTTATTTCAAGTTTATCTTTTTTAGAATTTCTTGAAAAAAAATAAACTGCAGTTCCAAAAATTAAAACCACACTTATAATAACAACAGCAAATAGCCGTACTCTTTTTTTAAATTTTATTTTTTGTAAAGCAGCTTTTTCTTCTGCTACTCTTTTTTCTTTTGCTTTTAATATTGGTTCTATCAGTGAATCGTGGCTAAGTTCAAATCTTTCTTTGCCATTGGTATCTGCTTCGCTGCGTATTAAATGTGTATTTACTAATTTTTGTAATAAGGCTTCATCAACACCGTAACTATCGGCAATCTGTCCTTTATAAAGTGGTACGCGAATTTTATCTTTTTCAAAAATCAATCCTTCTTCAAACAATCTTTTTACATTATTTACTTTGTCTTTATCAATGCCATTTATCAGCCTGTTATAATAAGCTTCAAAAATATTTTTAATATCTCCTAACTGGTTTGCATTTATTGTTTTTAATTCTGTACCTCCATTTTTATTTTCTATCACTATATCTTCTACATACCTGCACAAAACCTGCAATTGAAAAGATTCAATATCTTCTGTTCCATTATCAGAAAGATAATCGAGCATTTTTTTTATGGCATCATCTTCATAAGTAAATGTGTTTGAAACAAAACCTCCTTCCACACTGCTTTCAAGTGATGCAGGCTTTACAATTGCGTCTGTAGCTTCCTCTTTATTAAAAGGTTTTAGCTCATATGTTTTTGTTATAATGCCGGGTATCGCATCTTTTAAGTTGGTTAACAAACTGAATTTATCAGAACGAATAGTGCAAAGCATTTTTACTGGTATCGGCTCATATAAAACATCAAGTTGTTCATCGGTAAGATCTGCCTTGGAAGCATCGTTTTCTACTGCGTTTATCTGATCAAGATATTCCTGCGGAATAGAGGAGCTGAGTATTTCTGCAAGATGTTCTTTAAACTCTTTAACCTGCGCTTGCGGGTAAGTAAATAATTCTTCAAACTGGTCAAAAAAAATGAAGTATGTTTTTTTCTCACCGGCAGATATTTGCAGGTTTTTAAATTGATGCCACAACGAGAATTGTTCAGGCTTTGTAATTATTTTGTCTAAAAAAGTTTCCTGCGTTTTTAGCTTGCCTGATGTTTCAATATATATTTTTTGTAAAGGCGACTGTGGTTCAAAGCCAATATTTTCATCACGCTCTTTATTTACATAACTATTAAATCTGCAAAGTATAATTTCATAATTTTTTTTTCTTAGCTCAGGAATTATTGCAGCATTAACCAATGAACTTTTACCTAAACCCGATTTTGCAAACAATACCAACAGCGGTTCTACATTAATAAACGTAAGCAGGTTTTTTTTATCTTTTTCCCTGCCGAAAAAAAGATTTATATCATTTTCTTCAAAAGGGCGCGGACCCGGGTATCTATAGGATGGCATTAAATTTATTTGTATAGTTATATTTATTTTGCCTGTTCAAGATCATCATCAACTGCATCCTGTATTCGTTTTCTCATTTGGTTCATATTAAGCATATAGTCCTGCGTGCTTATTACGCCGTCTTTGTGATTGTCTTTAATTGAATTCCACTGACCGGTTAGTTGTGTAACCGTATCTTTCAAATTATATTTTACTTCAAGGTCTTTTAGTTTTTTTAATGCTTCATCAAAGAGATTATTTTCCAGCAGCGTTGTAAATTCATCTTCCGGGGTACTAACAATTAC
>CAXSDU010000003.1:16347-100089 GCA_964236165.1 uncultured Parafilimonas sp.
ACTAACTTTCCCAGGCGGCGCACTGATAGGTTGTGCAGCAGGTTTTCTGAATGTTACATCATTTTCAACGCATTTATCATATAATGCATTTACAAACGAATCTATATTGTCATCAATAAAATTCATGCTAAAATCTGTTTGGCAAATATTTAAAACATCTGCTTCATCACCGCTCTTCATAGATAATCTATCAAACGATAAATTTAAATCGTTCAATTTAAACAATCTCAAAAGCAGTTGAACATACCATCTTTCAAATTTGAAACCCAGGAAAATAATTTGGTCTGATGATTTTACCAGGTCTTTTAATTTAATTGGAATGGTGTTTTCATTTAACATCACGGAAGCGTAATCAAACAAGTCTGTGTATGTGAGCAACAGCGAGTCATCAGTCTCAAATCTTCCGAATAAATTATATACCAGCGGTGTTTCTGCGCTCGGTGTTTCAATTTCTTCTTCGGGTTTCGACTTATCAAAACTTTTTGAAAACCACCGGTGTTGAAATGAAATATTGTTATTCTGAAAGCTTTGAATTAAAAAAGGGTATTGCGTTACAACAATAATTGTATGAAAAGGAATTGCCGTAATTTTTTTATATGTTTCATCATAATAAGGATTCTGTTGACAATAATTTTTAAACTTATTCACTAAACTTCCCCTGTAAGGATTTTTCTTAAGAAGAAATAATTCTTCTCGTGGAAGATATGTGAATTGAGTGGGGTTTTGAAAACCCGGAGAATTAACCAGTTGCTGGTGATAAGAAACGCCCGGCGCCTGCATAACGGAATCGGGTCCTATAAATAAAATACACTTCTCATCTTTTATGTCCCCTATAATGCGGTCCCAATCTATTAATTGATTAGGGTCGGTGGCTACATCCATAAATAAAAATTATTGCAGTTTGTAGAAATAAGAAGCTTATTCTCAAATATAAGTTGTTTAAATATTATTTTAAATACATTTGAAAACAAGTTTATTTTATGACAACAGACGATGTTCGCAAATTAATTGGCAACAATCAACTGCAACAGGCGCTTACTGCCTGCGATCAATTAGGATTACCTGATGATTTTAAAACCAGGCTTATTACGCTTAAAGCCAGCTATCGTGAATACAATAATCACCGTATTGATGGCGATATGCGCAGCGATGATTTGGAAATAACACGTGCCGGCATTACTAAAAGAATGCTTGTTTTTTTATCTGAATATGAAATTGTATGTATAACAGATTTGAAAAATAATTTTGTTGCACTTACTGATAATATTGAACAAAATGCAACCGATGAAAACAAAGCTGTTGTAGTAGATGAAGCAAAACAAATTACTGCAGACCTCGCCAGCATTGATACGGCTGAGAAAAAAGAAGATATTAAACCGGGCGTAATACAACGCATCGGAGATTTTATTGCCAAGTTTCAGGATAAAAATTCAACACAAAGCAAAGTGTTAAGCAGTGTAAAAGATGGTGTAAGCATGCTTCAGCAAATTGGAAAAAAATATAATTCTGTTGCACAATGGTTTTTGCTTCCGCAAATACCAACTATTCTTTTATAATTTTTGTTGAGCTACTTTTTAAATTTATTATAGAGTAATTTTAATAGCATTTTCAACACCATTCATAGCTGGTAAAAATCTTAATGAATATAGTTTCAGCATGTGATATAAAGTGGCTTAACAGAGTTTAATTCCTGTTTATTTCTGCTAACTTTAAAAGGTTTTTTTATATACATATCTGCATAAATAAAAAAATCTTTTACAAAATGAATTATTTTTAATTATAAATAATTTTTTAATTAATACCCCTCCGATTATGCCAAAAAAATTTACTCCTTTTAAATTAACTTTTTTATTTTCCTGCACCCTTTTATTTATTGTAAATAATAAAACGATTGCCCAGGTTACTTCTCTGTCAGAAAGTTTTGATAACGTAATTCCTGCAGGCTGGGTAGCAATTAATCATTCCACTAACGGTAGTTCTGGTTCAGCTTGGTTTCAAGGTGACTCGCGACAGTTTAATGCTTACTCAGGCACTGACAATTCTTATGCAGCTGCCAATTATCAAAGCGTCGGGCGTTCAGGAAATGGTACTATAAATAACTGGCTTATTACACCTGAATTAAATCTTACAAACGGTGGAGCAATTACTTTTTATTCGCGTACAGTTTCCGGATCTAAATTTGCCGACAGGCTTGAAATAAGATTAAGTACAAATGGTACCAGCACCAATGTAGGATCAGGTGTTGGCGATGTTGGTGATTTTTCAACAGTATTAGAAAAAATAAATTCCGGACTTGATGTGGGCGGATACCCGGATACAGGATGGACAGCTTATATTGTAGCTATACCTCCCGGTTCGTCTGTTGGAAGAGTTGGTTTGCGTTACTATGTTACAAATGGTGGCTCTACAGGTACTAATTCAAACTACATTGGAATAGATGAGTTTTCTTATCAAAGTACATTACCTGTTACGCTTTTTAATTTTATGGGTAAGGTAAAAGACAACAAAGCATTGCTAACATGGTCAACGGCAAATGAAATTAATAACAAAGGTTTTGAAGTTGAGTTAAGCCGGGATAATAAAACTTTTACTTCAATAGGTTTTGTTAGTGCTGCTAAAAGTTCCGGAGGAATAAATAATTATAGTTTTGCAGATAATAAATTACTAAGCGGTACAAATTATTACAGACTTAAACAAATTGATAACGATGGTGCTTCAAAATATTCAACTGTTGTAAAACTTGAACTTCAAAAATTTGCATGGGATATTTTTGGCAATTCTTCTAATAATTCATGGATTCAGTTACAAATGCAATCTCAGGCTAATGTAGCAATACAAATTGTTTCAATAAATGGAAAATTAATTCAAACAATTAATAAAGGCAGCATTGCTGAAGGCACTTATAATATTCCACTGAACATGGGTTCTGCCACACATGGTATTTACGTAATAAAATTAATGATTGATAAAAGCAGTTATACAAAAAAATTGATGAGATAATTAAAGCAACCTCATTCACCTGTTTGCTTCAATTTGATTTTCATAATTATTGATTTTTACAGGCTGATAAACATGACCTTAATCAGCCTATTTTTTTATCAGCAATTATTTATGCTAAATCTATTGTAAGGTTTATTTAAACAAGATTCTTCTTGATATATGAGTAGCTTTTAGTAATACTGTCAAAAGGATCACCGAGCGTTACGTCTTGTTCAACAAAGAAATATTTCATACCGGCTTTATTAGTATGTTTAAAAATATTTTTAAAATCAATAGTGCCATTACCAACCTCCGTAAAAGAATGTGCAGCTGTATTATCCATATCTTTTACATGCCATAATGGAAAGCGCCCAGGATGCGCATTAAATAATTCAATAGGATTATGACCGGCTTTTGTTATCCAATACAAATCAACTTCAAACTTCACCAGCTTTTTATCAGTATTATTTAAAAGTATATCGTAAGGCTGCTGATCATTATTTTTTATAAATTCAAAATCGTGGTTGTGATAACACAATTGTATACCAGCTTTTTTGCAAACTTCACCGGCAGTGTTTAAGTATTCTGCCAGCTTTTTATAATGATCAATATTACCACGCTCAGTTGGAGAAAGCCAGGCACAAACCATATATTTTAAACCAACTGTTTTTGCATCATCAACAGCTTTATTCCAGTCGTGCAAAATCGTTCCCATCAAATCTTTATTATTGTCTTTGTCTTCACCCAATCTGTAATGGCTGCTGGGAATTATTAAGCCATTTTTTTTCACCATTTCCGCAAATGTTTTTGCGTCCATTCCATAAAACATTTCTGTGCCCGTATAAGTTGCGCCTTCAACTGAAGTATATCCAATTTGTGCAACTTTCGCCAGCGTTTCTGCAGGGTCTTTTTGCATTGCATCTCTAACAGTATATAACTGCAATCCTACATAAGAACGATTGAAATTAAAAACTGAAGGCTTAATTGTTAACGCAGCCGAAGCAAGTGATGTTATTTTAATGAATGATCTTCTAGTGGTCATGTTATTTATTTATTGTTATAAATTTTAAAGATAAAACAATATAAAGCATAAAACCATGTTGCGTTTTTAAACTAATCTTAAAAAGATATAAGCTATAATTTTAATTTTATTATGAAAGAAAATGCTTTATTAAAAACCACTTTCTTTAGTAGCAACGTTAGGCTTTATCATCATAATTTTTTCAACAATAGGAACAGATGTATTAGCAGCACATAAAGAATCCGGAATAGATTTTTTAACAACCCTGTTATAAAGTTTTTGATGTCCCTGGTTATTTAAATGTATTCCATCCTTTGCACTATATTTTGACAAAATACTATCAGATGGAGATGCAAATCCTGTTTGAAAATCTATAGCTTTATCTGCATAATGACTCATTATCCAGTCGTAAAGTTTTTTTTGCCTTTGAACCTGTTTGGCTGTAAAATTATCGCAGGGTTGCGGCGTAGCTACCCACATTAAAATATTATGACTTGCTGCACTTGATGCTATTCTTTTAAAATTATTCTCTTGCTCGGCTAAAGAGAAATTATTTGCTGCATCATTTGTAGGATAATTTATAATAATTGCGTCTGGATTTAATCTTACGGCAGCAGAAATATTATGATTTTGTAATGGCTTAGGTCTTCCTGCCGGTGGAGCATAATCGTTTGGCTGCGCATCGTAAGTAGTAGTGCCAACAACAGCTAAATCATCTACAATATAATTTGGATTAAAACCCTTAAGATATTGTGTGTACAAATAAACCCACGACTTTGTTATGCTGGTGGGTCCATCTCCTGCTGCTGTAGAGGAACCTAATATTACAATATGAAATGGTTTTGTACAGGTTTGGGCATTTGCTTTAAAAAATAAAAGGAATAATACCTGGAGAATTATGTAACTCTTCATGTTGGGGGGTTTATTCAAATGTTATAATCAGGGTAATGAAATAAATAAAAAATTATGCGTACAAAAAATTTTTACTTTAATATTAATCATCAGAAATTATTTGCTGTGATAAAATAAATAATTATAAGATCATTCAATATTTCAGATGATATTACTTATCATAGTAAAATTTATGTTTACAAAAGAGTTACAGAGTTCTTCCTTGATTAAATGTATTGTAATTATACGCTAGCTGTTCAGCTTTAACAGCTTTTTTTCGATTATCAATTTCTATGCAAAGTGATTTAAAAATATCATCAACTCCACCTTCGCCTTTTATATGAACTACTTTATTAAAACGCTTGTAATAACTGGCAACAGATTTCGTTTTATTTTCATATTCATGAATGCGGCTGCGAATTACCGATTCATTTACATCGTCAGAACGTCCGCTGCTTTGCCCGCGCTGTAATAAACGTTTTATCAGTTCGTTTTCAGAAACATCAAGAGCAAGCATTACAGCAATAGAAGTTTTTTTTAGATGTAATAATTTATCGAGTGCTTCTGCCTGCGCATCGGTGCGTGGAAAACCATCAAATAAAAAACCTTCTGCCTCCGGATTAGTTTCCAACGCTGTACTTATCATTCCAATTACTACTTCGTCCGGTACAAGCTGCCCTTTGTCCATAAAATTTTTTGCTTCTATACCAAGCGGAGTTTGCAAGGTAATTTCACTGCGCAGTAAATCGCCGGTTGAAAGATGTTTCAATCCGTATTTGCTAATTAAGCTTAAGCTTTGTGTGCCTTTGCCGCTGCCCGGCGGACCAAATAGAATAATATTAAACATTGTTACTTGCTACCCTTAGTGGCAAATATAACTAACACAAATTAAAAATTAACATCTTGCTGTAGCAAAAAAACATCAGCTTAAAAATAGTATTCGTATCTTAATTGTGTTATGAAAGAGCTTGGTTATGATTGCCGGCTGTTCATTAATTATATATCATATTAATAATTTTTAAAAGACTTTTATGGATAAAAATGAAAATGATGCTGTTTACTCAAAAACAGATACAAGTAAAGTTGCTTTAAGTAATGATGATTGGAAAAAAAGACTTTCGCCTGAAGTATATCACGTAGCAAGAGAAAAAGGAACTGAAAGACCGTGGAGCAGTAAGTACGAAGAATCAAAAGATATTGGTACATATTATTGCGCTGTTTGCGGCAATGCATTATTTAAAAGCGATACAAAATTTGAGAGCGGTTGTGGCTGGCCAAGTTTCTATGAACCTGTTTCAAAAAGTTCGGTTATTTATTCAAATGATAAAACGCATGGTATGAATCGCACAGAAGCTATGTGTGGCAGATGCGGTTCGCATTTAGGACATGTGTTTGAAGATGGCCCGCCGCCAACAGGTTTGCGTTATTCTATTAATGGTGTAGTGCTTGATTTTGAAAAAGCGAAAGAAGCAGAAAAAAATTACAATCAGCAGCAAGCAAATGAAAGTACGAATTAGGTATAAATTGATTGGGCGGTTGGTTTAAGTGCCCAATCAATTTATAATATCATATTTGTAAATATTATCTAATTCATCACCAGGCTGAATATCATAAATATCTTTTATAATACCATTTTGTAATTGGTATACCCAGCCGTGAAGAACAGGTCTGTTATTATTCTTCCAAGCTCGTTGAATAATTGATGTTTTTGCTAAATGATTTACTTGCTCTATTACATTTAACTCAACAAGTTTATTTGTTTTTTCTTCTTCATCAACAATTGCTTCCAGTTCTTCCTTATTAGAATTATATACTTCTTTAATATTTGAAAGCCATGTGTTTAAAAAATAATTATAATCTTTTTTAGTCATTGCACTTTTTACACCTCCACAACCATAATGACCGCAAACAATTACATGTTTTATTTCAAGAACGGTAACAGCATAATCTAAAACGCTTAAAAGATTTAAGTCTGTAATAACAAGGTTAGCAATATTTCTATGAACGAAAATCTCACCCGGTTGTGTACCTGTAATTTTATTTGCAGGAACGCGGCTATCGCTACAGCCAATCCATAAAAATTCAGGATTTTGATTGTCTAAAAGTGCATCAAAAAAATTTTCGTGTGCATCTGTCATTTGAGTTGCCCAAGTTTTATTTTTTACTAATAGATCTTTGTACGATGTCATAAAAATTTATTAATTCAAAAATAATTATTACTTGGTTTTATTAGTAAACCGAACCGTATATATTATCAATAATGGCTGATTAAAATAATAAAGACTCTTCTGCAATAATTCCGTTTGCAATATTCTGCTGTGCTGCAAGTAAAGCATGCAATTTTATAACGGATTCTTCTCGTCCGCATAAATCTGCAAGTGTCATTTTATCTAATATTTGATCAAGTGTAAACTGAATTATTTTCCATAAAGATCTTGCAGAACAATCAACAGAATTGGTGCAAAGATTTAAAGCGCCAATGTGCGATGCGCAAAATTCTGTATCGAATAATGCGCCACCCAATGTTTTCAAAACCTGGTTTATATTTATTTCAGAAGATTTTCTGGATAGAATGTATCCACCTTTTTGCCCAGGCGTACTTTTTAAAAAACCACCTAACCGCAACTGTCGTGTAAGTTTGGCAGCATAATGCGGAGTTAAACCTTCCGCTTCACTTATCTGCGGAATGTTTAGTCCGCTTTTTTCATCCGCACATCTTGCAATGCGTATGAGAATGCGTATGCCATATTCTTCCTGTGCGGTTATTTTCATTTTTAAATTCAAAATTTATAAGTCAAAATTCAAAATATGCATTTGCCTTTTTGACCTTTGAATTTTTACTTTTCACTTACTTCCATCGGATCAACATCAAAATGTTCTATAAAATATTTCCTGAGTGATTCCACAGTTGTATCATCACTTTGTTTTGTACAAACTTCATTGTATTTATTAATGAGCGCATCAGCAATATCGCCCGCTGCACTTCTTTCAATTTGATAACGATGTAAAATGAAAATCAACTCACCATCTTTTAATAAATAAATATTGGGTGAACTTGGTGTAACGCCTGCGAGATATGTTGAACGAAAATATTCTACTGCATCTTTTTCCATACCTGCAAACAAAGTGTATTTTTCATCAGGAACTGCTTTGCTGAACAGCGAAAGCAATGCGCCAGGTCTGGCTACTCTCGCGCCACAACCACATACTGAATTTAATACGACCATTATAATTTTGCCATCATTACGTTGCAATGCTTTGTCCACATCTTCGGGAGTTAGCATTTGAGTAAAACCATTATCTGTAAGTTCTTTACGATAAGGTGCGGCAATTTGTTCAGGATATGTTGGTCCCTGCTTGCCTAGTAAACTATCTACGCTTATTTGTGCCATAATATTTAATTAAAAAGTAAAATTTATAATTTTAAAAATTATTGTTTACATAAACCCTAGCTCTAATTGTGCTACTTCGCTCATCATACTTTTATCCCACGGCGGCGTCCATGTTACTGAAACATGCACATCATTTACCCCTTCTACTTCTCTTAATTTTTGGTCCACTTCAACTGGTATTGTTTGTGCCGCCGGACAACTTGGCGCCGTTAACGTCATTGTTATTTGCACGTTGCCAATAGGTAAAATATCAATAGTATAAATCAAACCCAAATCATAAATGTTCACCGGAATTTCGGGATCATGAATGGTTTGAAGTTTTTCAATTATTTTTTCTTTCAGCTCTTCTTCGTTCATCATGACTGCTGTTTTATTTTATAAGCCAGTGCATAATTTTTCATTTGCTTTACCATCGAAAGCAATCCGTTACTGCGTGTTTGCGCAAGATGATTTGTCATTCCAATCTTATTTATAAAATCAAGTTTCGTATCAATAATTTCCTGTGGTGAATGACCTGATAAAACTCTTATTAGCATGCTTACTAATCCTCTTACAATTATTGCATCACTGTCTGCTTTAAAAAAAATTCTTCCATCATTTTCATTAGCTGTTAACCAAACCTGGCTTTGACAACCTTTAATCTTATTTTCATCAATTTTAGATTCAGGATTTAAAGGCTCAAGCTTTTTTCCCAAATCAATGATGTATTCATATTTATCTTCCCAGTTATCAAATAATGAAAACTCATCTATTATTTTTTCTTCTGTTGATTCTATTGCTTGAATTGTTTCCAAATTTAATTTGACTTTAGCTTCTAAATTTACTTTAACATCTTAATTGCTTTCTCAACACCTTTCACCAATTCATCCACTTCTTCTTTTGTATTGTACATAGCAAATGATGCACGAATTGTTCCCGGAATTTCAAACCTGTTCATCAGCGGCTGGCAACAGTGATGACCTGTTCTTACAGCAATTCCATAATTATCTAAAAGAATTCCTATATCTTGCGGATGAATATTTTTTACTATAAACGAAACAACACTTGTTTTATGTTTTGCTGTTCCAATTAATCGAACGCCATCAATTTTCGAGAGCTTATCCATCACATATTTTGTAAGTAGTTCTTCATGCCTGCGAATATTTTCTTTGCCGACTTCATTCACAAAATCAAGCGCAGCTTTAAATGCAACTGTGTCTGCAATGTTTGGTGTACCTGCTTCAAATTTATAAGGCAAATCGTTATAAGTTGTATGCACAAATGTTACATCTTTTATCATTTCACCACCACCCATATACGGCGGCATTTCTTCCAGTAATTCTTTCTTTCCGTATAAAACGCCAACACCTGTTGGTCCGTAAATTTTATGGCTTGATAAAACAAAGAAATCACAATCCATATCCTGTACATCAATATTTAAATGAACAGAAGATTGCGCACCATCAACCAACACAATAATATTATGCTGATGTGCGATTTCGATAATTTCTTTTACAGGATTAATAGTTCCTAAAGAATTTGAAGCATGAACAATAGATACAATTTTTGTTTTTGATGTGATAAGTTTTTCAAATTCATCCATCATCAATTCACCGTTATCATCAACGGGAATTATTTTAAGCTTTGCTTTCTTTTCCAAACACAACATTTGCCACGGAACAATATTGGAATGATGTTCCATTCCTGAAATAATTATTTCATCGCCTTCTTTAATATTCTGTCTGCCCAAGGTTGCAGCAACTAAATTGATGCCTTCAGTAACACCACTTGTAAAAATTATTTCTTCGCGATGTTTTGCATTGATGAATTCTTTAACTGTATCACGTGTTGCTTCAAATGCAGCCGTTGCTTCTTCTGCCAATGAATGAATTCCACGATGAATATTTGCGTTGTAGTGCTGGTAATAATTTACTAACGCATCAATTACAACTTTCGGCTTTTGTGCGGTTGCGGCATTATCAAAATATACAAGATTTTTTCCTTTAATTTTTCTTTCAAGTACAGGAAATTCTTTACGTATTGCAGATACATCAAACGTTTTTATATCTTCTTCTGTCTGCATCATAACTTATCTATATTTAAACGTTCATTAATTTTCTTTTCGAGATAAGTACACAGTATCGCTGGCTTCACCTGTTCTAAAATATCTGAAGCAAATGCATTTAATAATAAAGCTTTTGCCGCTTTCTCGCCAATACCTCTTGCACGTAAATAAAACATAGCTTCTTCATCTAACTGACCAATTGTACAACCATGCGAGCATTTTACATCATCTGCAAAAATTTCAAGCTGCGGTTTTGTATTTACAGAAGCTGTATCACTCATCAATATATTTTTATTGGATTGATAAGCGTTCGTTTTTTGCGCATCTTGTCTTACATAAATCTTCCCGTTAAAAACACCAGTTGAATTTCCATCCATAATGCCTTTATATAATTCATTACTAAAACAATTTGGCATTACATTATCAACGATGCTGTGATTATCAACATGCGTTTTGCCGTTCAATAAATATAAGCCATAAAAATGTCCTTCGTTATTTGGCGCTTCTAAAATCATATTTATGTTATTGCGAATGGTGCCACCATTTAGTGTAACGGTAACACAATGCGTAAAACATTTGCCAACCTGTTGTATATGTGTTGTGCCTACATGATGGCAATTCTGTTCTTCATCCTGCACTTTATAATATTCAAGCCGCGCATTTTCATGCACGGCAATTTCCACTACTTCATTTGTAAAACTTTCATGTAAACCATTGTTGTTATATATTTCGATCAGCTGCACTTGCGCATTTTCTTCAATAACAAATAAACTTCTCGGCTGCACAAAAACATTATCTGCATTTGTATCTGTAATATGATACATATAGATTGGCTGATCAATAATTTTATTTTTTTTCACAAGCACAAACAAACCATTTGCGATGAATGCAGTGTTTAATGCATTCATGCCATCTTTCATGTATTTACTGCTATGACCAAGATGTTTCTCTACGTATTTTTTATGCTCGCTTTCCGCTGCTTCTGTTAATGATAAAACAATAAGCGCATCATTATTAAAGGATGAAATTTCTTTTACAAAAACACCATTTATAAAAAACAATTCTGCTGCAGGTGAATGCTGTAACCTAATGTTATCAAGGATTCCAGCCAAAGAAAATAAAGCATTTTGAAGATTATAATCTTTATTCACCAAAGGATTTAACCTTGTATATTTCCATTCTTCATGCTTTTGTGTTGGTATGCCAATGCGGTTATAAACTTCATACGCTTTCTCGCGCATGTTATGTAATAACGCACTTCCATTCTTCAATTGAATTTCTGAATATCTATCTGCTATTGTATTAATTAAACTCATTTTTATTTTAATATAACATAGTTTTAATTAAACTTCTTCAGCTACTTCCCGCTTAATAAAATCGTAACCTTTTTCTTCCAGTTCAAACGCTAATTCTTTACCTCCTGATTTTACAATTTTTCCATTATATAATACATGCACAAAATCAGGAACGATATAATCCAGCAAACGCTGATAGTGTGTTATAAGAAGCACTGCATTGTCTTTTCTGCGCAAAGTATTTACGCCATCAGCAACTATTCGTAAAGCATCAATATCAAGTCCGCTGTCTGTTTCATCGAGAATAGCAAGCTTAGGTTCAAGCATTGCCATTTGAAAAATTTCATTGCGCTTTTTTTCACCACCACTAAAACCTTCATTTAAAGAACGGCTTAATAAGCTTTGGTCAATCTTCACCAGTTTCATTCTTTCTTTCATCAGCTTTAAAAAAGCAACTGCATCTAATGAATCAAGTCCGCGATGTTTGCGTGTTTCATTTACAGCTGTTTTAATAAAATTGGTTGTGCTTACGCCGGGGATTTCTACGGGATATTGAAAGGCAAGAAACAAACCTTCTCTTGCTCTTTCTTCGGGTGATAATTCAAAAAGATCTTTTCCATTAAATTCAACAGCTCCATCTGTTACTTCATAATCTGCTCTGCCGGCAAGTATGGAAGCCAGTGTGCTTTTACCAGAACCATTCGGTCCCATAATAGCATGTACTTCACCGGCGTTGATTTGCAAATCAATTCCATTTAAAATCTTTTTATCTTCAATTGATGCGTGTAAGTTGTTAATCGTTAACATAGTGCCTATTCCCTAAATCCCTTTCCAAAGGAAAGGGACTTTTAGAGCGTGTATTTTTAAAGTTTATAATATATTTTAGAACTTGCCAAAGTCTTTCCTTTGGGAAGGTTGGATGAGCTTCTTTATCCCACACTTCCTTCCAAACTAATTGCTAAAAGTTTTTGCGCTTCTACTGCAAATTCCATTGGCAATTGATTCATTACTTCTTTTGCAAAACCATTTATAATCAATGCTACGGCAGTTTCTGTATCAATGCCGCGCTGATTGCAATAGAAGATTTGGTCTTCACCAATCTTGCTTGTTGTTGCTTCGTGCTCAACTATTGAAGTACTGTTTTTTGTTTCGATGTAAGGAAAAGTATGTGCACCGCATCTATCACCTAATAACAAAGAATCGCATTGGGAGAAGTTGCGTGAATGATGTGCATTTTTTCCAACCTGTACCAAACCGCGATAACTATTATTGCTTTTGCCTGCAGAAATACCTTTTGAAACAATACGGCTGCGCGTATTTTTTCCAATATGCATCATCTTTGTGCCGGTATCTGCCTGCTGATAATTGTTTGTAACGGCAACAGAATAAAATTCACCAACTGCATTATCACCTTTTAAAATAACACTTGGATATTTCCAGGTAATAGATGAACCGGTTTCAACCTGCGTCCACGAAATTTTTGCATTGGCGCTGCAAATACCACGTTTTGTAACAAAATTATAGATGCCGCCTTTACCTTCTTTATCGCCGGGATACCAGTTTTGTACCGTTGAATATTTTATTTCTGCATTATCCAAAGCAATCAATTCAACAACCGCAGCATGCAATTGATTTTCATCCCGCATTGGTGCGGTACAACCTTCAAGATAGCTTACGTAACTGCCTTCATCTGCAACAATTAATGTGCGTTCAAACTGACCTGTATTTTCAGCATTTATGCGGAAATAAGTTGATAATTCCATTGGGCAGCGAACACCTTTTGGAATATAGCAAAACGAGCCATCTGTAAAAACCGCTGAGTTTAATGCCGCAAAATAATTATCTGTCATCGGCACCACAGAACCCAAATATTTTTTTATTAAATCCGGATGATGCTGAATAGCTTCTGTTATCGAACAAAAAATAATTCCCTGTTCCGCTAACTGTGCTTTAAATGTTGTGCCGATGGAAACGCTATCAATAACTGCATCTACAGCAATGCCGCTTAAACGGTTTTGTTCATTTAAAGAAATGCCCAGCTTATCAAAAGTTTTACGTAATTCCGGGTCAATTTCATCAAGGCTTCCCGGTGCAATTTTTTGCTTTGGCGCAGAATAATATTTTATATTCTGATAATCAATTTTTGGGTAAGAAATATTCGCCCAAATTGGTTCTTTATCCTCAATGCTCATCCAATAACGAAAAGCTTTTAAACGCCATTCCAGCATCCATTCGGGTTCGCATTTTTTTTGCGAAATAAAGTGAATTATATCTTCATTTAAACCGAGCGGTGCTTCGTCTGCTTCTATATTTGTAACAAACCCATATTTATAATCGCTGAGTACGGTTTGTTCTAAGGTTTCAATCATTTCGCCCATGCTGCAAATTTACAAATCTATTTGTACAAAAAAGTATAAATTGATTTTAATGTTTGATGTTTATTAGTTTTGAACTGAATTTTAATGTTTAACATTTATAATTTTCTAATGAAAAAACTTGCATTTCTTATTTCCGTTTGTATTTCTGTTTTTACACTGAAAATATTTTCTCAGCCGCCATTTTTTGATGAAATCCGTGCATTTAAAATAGAAGACAGTTTACATAAACCACCACAACACGCTATTCTTTTTGTAGGCAGTTCATCTTTTAGAAAATGGACGGATGTGCAATCGTATTTTCCCGGATATAAAATTATTAATCGTGGTTTTGGCGGTTCCAGTTTGCCGGATGTAATTCGTTATGCAGATGATATTATTTTTCCATACAACGCTAAAGAAATAGTTATTTATTGTGGTGAAAATGATTTTGCTGCAGACAGCACTTTGCCAGCCGAAACTGTTTTTGAGCGGTTTAAAATTTTATATGGAATGATAAGAAAAAACATGCCGATTGTTCCTGTTGTTTTTGTTTCGATAAAACCGAGCCCAAGCCGCAGGGAATATTGGAATAAAATGATTGCGGCCAATAAATTGATTAAAGATTACATCGGCACACAAACACATATTTCGTTTATAGATGTTTATTCTTTAATGATGAGCGACCAACAACAGACTAAGCCGGAAATATTTTTAAGCGATAGTTTACACATGAACGCAAAAGGTTATGCTATCTGGCAGAAAGCAATTAAACCGTATTTGATAAAATAATAATTTAATTTATTTTTTATAGATTGTTTGCTGTAAAAATTTTATTAAATGAAAACACTGCTATTTATAATTGCGCTAATTACATTAGCCAGCTCGTCTTTTTCTCAATCAACATCAACTGGTATAAAAACCAAAGATTATTACTTAACAAAAAGCAAGTACCAGCGAACTATTGGCTGGGTAATGCTTGGCGGAGGTGTTGCATTAACCGGGCTTGCTTTTGCCATCACATCAATAAATGTAGTTATTGACGATGTTAAGGGTAATAATATTACAGCAAGCCGTTGGAAGCATTCCTGTTTATATAAGTGCCGGCATAATAAACTTTCGAACATATACCGGCGCCATCTAAACCAATATGGCTTTCGTTTTCATGGATTGTCCTTATATTGGTTTCACTAGTTGTTTGCATTGCGGCAAATGATCAAATTGCTTTATAGAATCGCTATAACAAATTTCGCGTTTTTATAAAAAATATTTAAGCGCCGGTGTAATAAATGCAAGATTCTTCTTTCTTGCGAACATTAATTCACAGGTTTAAATAAAGCTAACTGCAAAGAGAACTCTTTTGACGGGGTTAATGATGAATCCTTGATTTCGTTTAGTTTCGAATTCATAATATAAAGATCATTTCCTTTCATCGTACTTGTCGATGGATTCTGAAACCGATCTGTTCCACTTGTTGCTGCGGTTACTTTTGCCGATTGCCAGTCATCAGTGCTGCTTATCTTAAAAATCTTATCAACACCTTTGTTTTGAGAAAGTAAAAGATTGTTTTGATCATCGAATAATATGCCATCAGCACCCGGAAAAAGGTTTTTAATTTTTACCTGTGTCACATTTTGCGAATTATTAATATCAACTTTTAAAATGCTGCCATTGCTGTTGTTAACCGTAATTAAATATCCTTGTTTACTCCAGGTAATTCCGTTAAGCCCGATATCATTTGCTTTAAACAAGTCATTCACTGCAAAGACGGTTGGCTGAAAAAATGTATTCACTTTATATATTACAGGTGAATAGCTATCCGTAATGTAAATATTGCCTGCATCATCCAGTGTAAGATCGTTTGCAAAATGTTTTCCCTGATACAAATGCGAAAGATCAATATCTTGTATTTTCTTTCCTGTTTTCAGATCGATGCTTATTAAACGTATCATCTTTTTATAGGTTGATGAATCAGCATAAATGCTGTAATTAGGATCGCCAACACAAACCCACAGGCAATTGCGTTTCATATCTGCCTTCATTCCAAAACTTGATTTTAGACCGGCATCTTCATAAAACACTTTATAATTTCCCTGCAGATCAACAGATCCTATCGTTCCTGTTTTTACAGAGCTTACATAAAACATATTGTTTGCTGAATTATATGCAGTGCCTTCAGGGTAAGCAAACGGTGCTTTAAATGTGATACGCGGTGTTTGTGCCGAAACAGTGCAGGATATTAGCAATATAAAAAATAAAAAACTGCTTATATAATTGTTCATAGAATTATTTTGAATAGGAAATTTTATAAATGTTGCCGCTTTCATCATCAGAAACAAACAAATTACCATCATTACTAAAAGCAAGACCTGCGGGCCTTCCAAACCTCGTTGTTCCATCAGCGCTTAGAAAGCCTGAAAGAAAATCTTCTGCGCCTACAGCCTGTCCATCTCTGAATATTATTCTTTGTACTTTGCTACCAATAGGAGGTAACCGGTTCCACGATCCATGCCAGGTAACCAATGCACCTGTTATAAAATCTCCAGGAAATGCCGTCGCTTTGTATAGGAATTTCAGGTCTATTGGTGCACTATGCGCAGGAAAAGTGAGTACTGCAGGTATGGTGGTTTTTGCAAAGGCTTCTTTTGTACTTCCATTTGGGTCTTCACGTGTTTCATCTACTATCTGTTTACCAAAAACACTTGGCCATCCGTAATTGCCGCCATCAACAATTTTATTTATCTCTTCTGGCGGAATGCTGTCCCCACGCCAGTCTGTACCATTATCAGCTCCCCACATTTCTTTTGTTTGCGGGTTCCAGTCAAAACCAATTGTATTGCGCAAACCTCTTGCATAAATTCTTCTTGTAAAATCTTTGGGATTTACCTGCAGCACAGTTGCATGTTCTGCATTAGTTTCCTTGCAATCATTACAATCGCTGCCGACCGTGATATATAACATGCTATCCGGACCAAATGCAATTGTTCTGTCATCATGCTGGCCACCATCCGGCAAATTATTAATTAAGGTTGATGTATCTGATAGCGTTCCATCGCTAATAATCTTTCCTCTTTTTAAGTCATGATTACTGCATAAGTATAAAAATCCGTTGTTTATTGTTATACCATGCACTTCAGGAAAATTTCCCCAAACGGTTTGCAGGTTTTCAAATACACCGTCATTGTCTTTATCAGTTAATAACAAAACATCGCCCTGGTCTCTTCGTGTAACATATATCCCACCTGTAGAAGAAACTGCCATCATTCTTGGTTTGCCAAGACCAGAAGCAGCAACAGAGATTTTAAAACCTGCAGGTAATTTTAATTGTAATAACATTGAATTTTGAAAATCAACATGCTGCGGGTAAGCTGTGTGCACAACAGCCACAGTTGGTTGCTTTGAAGGCAAACCTTTTTGCGCATTCAGACTTTGAAATGAGCACAAAAAAAGTGCGCTGGCCTGTAAGCATTTAATCAAAACTGGTTTCATATAAAATTTATAATTATTGTGATTTAATGATCTTAACTGTTTACAACCGTGCCACCATTAGGATGCAGAATTTGCCCCGTCATATATGATGATGCATTTGTGGCAAGAAATAAATAACAAGGTGCTACTTCAACAGGCTGACCCGCCCTTTCCATTGGCGTTTTTACACCATGTTGCGCTACTTTTTTGGCTTCATAGGATGCTGGTATTAATGGTGTCCAAATTGGACCGGGCGCAACGCCATTAACACGAATATTCTTTTTTACGAGGCTTTGTGACAGGCTTCTTGTAAAAGCAACTATAGCCCCTTTTGTAGAAGAATAATCCAAAAGCTCCGGGCTGCCTTTGTATGCTGTAACGGAAGTTGTGTTTATAACTATACTGCCTTTCATCATATGCGGCAATGCAGCTTTCGTAATATAGAACATAGAAAAAATATTCACTTCAAATGTGCGTATAAGATTTTTCGTTTCTATATCAGTAATATCTTTTGCTTCATGTTGTTCAGCCGCATTATTAATCAGGATGTCTATTTTCCCGTATGCATCAATAGTTTTTTTAATTGCACTTTTACAAAATTTTTCATCACTTATATCGCCGGGTATCAATATGCATTCGCTGCCATACTTTTCAATTAATGATTTTGTATCTGCTGCATCTTCATGTTCATTTAAATATACAATCGCAATCTTTGCTCCTTCTTTCGCCAATAAAATGGCAGCGGCTTTTCCAATGCCGCTATCAGCACCAGTAATAAAAACGATTTTATCTTTTAATTTTTCTGAAGCCTTATAACCAGGATCATCAACTACTGGTTTAGGATTCATTTCCTTTTCAGAGCCAGGCAGATTTTGTTCCTGCTTTGGCATTGCTTTCTTTTTTGCCATGTTTCTAATTTAATAAATTGTATAATTTATACTACCTATATCCCAGTAGCTTTCAATGAATTTTTCAATATATTTTTAACTTATTGATCAAGCACAAAAAATCATTACTTAATTAATACTCTGAGTAGAAAAATTTCTTCACAGGTTAGCATTACTACAATTAACAAAACCATGCCGATAAAAGTTTAATGTAATTATAGTAAACAAAAATCTATCAAAAGCACGCTTGCTAAAACACAATTTGCAGAGATTATTAAGGTAACTGATCAGACAATTGAAGCATCAAATAATTCAGCTCTTGAACTTCAAAAATAGTCTCGCACGTGTCATAAATCAATAATAGGAGTCATATAGAGTCTGAATTCAATTTGACTGATATAAAGTTGCTTTTTTTAGTTTATCCCTGACACTGGTTACAATTTAGGAGATGACTTATACTGATTATTTTAAAAGAGCTAATGAAAATATTTAGCATTTATTTTATAATCGGCGATGCCCATAGTAAACTTTAGCAGGAATAATAAATATAAAAATTTTAAACTTATATAAGATGAAAAAAACTTTACCTTCTATCTTTTTAATAATTGCTTGTTTAATGTGCAGGCAGGAGTTGTTCGCACAATTTGTAAAAAGCATCGGTGCCACAAATGCCGAATACGGACAAGGCATTACATATGATGCATCAGGCAACATTTACGTTATTGGCGACTTTAGAGGTAAAGCAGATTTTGATCCGGGCCCTAAAACTTTTTTCTTACAAAGCAGTTGCCCTTGTGATGAAAGCGACCCCTTAATACCTGACGTTTTCTTTGCTAAATATTCTAAGAATGGCGCATTTATATGGGCCAAGAAAATTGGTGGCAGCGGTTATGATTATGGTAGAGCAATTGGTATTGATTCTGTAGGCAATGTTTACATCACAGGTTCCTTTGAGTCAACTGCAGATTTCGATCCTGGAACTGCAGTTAAAAATTTAATTTCTTTCGGTGGAAAAGACATTTATCTCGCCAAGTATAATGCAAACGGAGATTATGTTTGGGCTGAAAACATTGGTGGTGTTGGTTTTGACGAAAGCAATGCATTATCTGTAAATGCTGCAGGTGTTGTAACTATCGCAGGATATTTTGGTAATGTAGTTGACTTTGATCCCTTATCTACCACAACGAGTTTTGATGCAGGCGGTTCATCAGATCCATTCTTTGCAAAGTATAATACAAACGGAAATTTAATCTGGGCAAAAGATATTGCAGGCAGCGGCGAATCATCAGCCCAAAATATTTTTATTGATGCTGCAGGCTTTATTTATGTAACAGGCAATTTCTTTGGTACTGCTGATTTTAATACCGGTGCCGGTGTGTTTAATTTAACTGGCGTAAGTGCTAAAGATGCATTCTATACAAAGTATAATTCAACCGGCGATTTTATTTGGGCAGCAAGTGTTGGCAGCAGTGGCGATCAAACCGGGCAAAGTATAATTGCTGATAAAAATGGTAACGTGTATGCAACAGGATACTTTGGTGGAACGGTTGATTTTAATCCGGGTAGTGGTGTATTTAATCTTGCCAGCAGTAATGGATTTTTTAACGCCTATCTTTTAAAGCTAAATAAAAATGGTGCTTTTGTTTGGGCAAATAATATTGGCGGCAACCAGGATGATATTGGCTTTTCTTTAGCCCTTGACACGGCGCAAAATGTTTATGCTGCCGGATATTTTAACGGCACTGCATCGTTCAGTTCAAATCTATCTTTAACCAGCGCAGGCGGTACAGATATATTTATTGCTGTATATAAATCTTCAGGCAATTTGCTAACAGCCATGCGCGAAGGTGGTGCGACAGATGATTGGGCAAACAGCATAGCCATTGATGCAAAAGGATTTATTTATCTCACGGGTTATTACACAGGTACTACGCAATTCAATATAAATGGCACTGCAACTACATTAACCAGTGCAGGTAATGCAGATGTTTATTTTCTTAAAGCAAAACGTAATTCTTTGCAAACATCCGTTGTAGCAAATGCTGATGAAACTTTTGCTGTAAGTAAAATTGTTGCTGAAAATAAAGTGCAGCTATATCAGAATTCACCTAATCCTTTTACATCAAAAGCAAACATTAAATATTATCTGCCCGTTTCAACAAAAGTGCGGTTGAGTATTATTGATATAAACGGAAAAGAAGTTTTGGTTTTACAAAATTCAATGCAGGATAAAGGTGAATATAGTATTGATTTAAGCGCATCAAATCTTAGCAGCGGCATGTATATCTATTGCCTGCAAACAAGCGATGCCATCATTACAAAAAAATTAATTGTAAATAAATAATCAATTTTGTTTGATTCAATCAAGAATCAAAAGCTGTATATAAAATGAATTATTTATGTAACCAGCTTCGGTCTTCGTGGCATCACGATTGTGTCACTCCCTTGTACAAAAGCTTTTTTACGGCATCCTCAGTTTCATATTTTAAACTTAGAATTAACTCAAACAGCAGCCAAATGCCATAGGCATTTTAAATAATAGTACTGTTAGTGTTAACGTGACTATTTTAAAACAGGTTTAAATTTCGACAATAATAAGTAACGGCTGAGTTACAATTTTTTCTATGGACAAACAATTTCCGAATGCCACCACTGCAGCTTTTTACGTTAATGGAATTGATAATTTAATATTTTATTATTATGTAATGAGTTATTTGCTGCCAACAAATCGAGTAAACATTTTAGTTGGTTTGGATTGATAATTTATCCAATACGAAAAATTTACGAAGCTTGCTGACATTTATCCGGACCTCGGTATTATTCCTTCGGATGCGAGCAGCTTTACTGTAACATTGCAAGCATCATTATAAGCTGATTGATAAAAGTTATGCATACCGTGTTTACAGAAAATCATATTTTTTGCATATAAAAACTTCCTGCTTTATCGCTTCTAAATAAATTTTTTTAGGTGCTGGTTACATTTTGTTTTTGTGCTGCAACCAATTAATGTAAACGGAATGTAATATGGTGAGAAACTAGTTACATCCATAATTAAATAAACAAAATACACATTTTATGAAAAGAATTTTTTTAGCAGTTTCATTAATTATTGCTGCAGCATCGGTAACGAATGTTTTACAGGCAAACTCTTCTGTAACAGCGGTTAACTTAAAAAGCGGTGGTGATGATGGTAGTGGTAAGCATATTGCTCCATCACAACTTCCTCAGGCAGTTATGGCTTCGTTTAACACAAACTTCCCTACTGCGACAAACGCACAATGGGAAAAAGAACGCGAACATGGTGGAACAACTTACAAGGCCGATTTCCAGCTAAACGGCAAACGCTGGAGAGCTGTATTTGCACCAGACGGAACTATATTAAGTTCAGGACGTCATTAATAATTGCCAAGAAAGCGGCAGTTTGAGATACAGCGCCGCTTTTATTTTTGTACTTAAATGGTTTATACTTTATGATAGCGTAAGCAAATAAAATATCTTAAATCAAACATTATATTTGCACTACCAAAATCGATATTTAATTTTCCTTATAAAATACATGTGTGATATGAGACTAAATAGTTTAGCCCTAATTATGCTTTTTGCCATCAGTATATTGGGTTGTAATAAAGATAATATTGTTGTAAAAGATCAATCCATAAATACATTTCAAATAGACGAAGCAACAGTAAGTATCTGCGATAAATTTGTTTATGCAGATACAATTTTTTATTTAAAGCAATCAGGCAGCGATTACATTGTTAGTCCGTTAAACAAAGTTGCAGGTACATTTGGTGCATATCCTACAGGTCTGTTAAGTATAAATACAACAAGCGGTGCCATTAACGTTACCAAAAGTGAAACAGGTTTAAGATATATGGTTTGGTTTATTGCAAGTGGTTCATCAGATTCATGTAAAAAGTTTATTACAATTTCCGGTGTTGATTATACTGATAGCATGTATACGTTAAATAAAGCTTCTGTCATTGCCAAACCAATTTATAATGCTAATAAAGGGCTGGCAATAGATTGCAGTAGTGGCTGTGTATTTGATGATGGCGGAACAGCTGCTGCATTAGGTATTGCTGTAAATAAAACAACCGGCAAACTTGACTTGAAAAAAACGGTACAAAATGGTGCTTTTGGCCAAACACCTGTTAACGGCTCCTTTATAGATTTTACATTGAATTACCGTATTTCCGATAAAAGCTCAAAAGCTCTAAATAAAATGGCTTTGCGAATTTATTACTATGCTTCACAAGCGCAGGTTCCGGCTAAGCTTAAAGAAGAAGTTGAAACAAAGAAAGACCAAATAATAGGCGATGACGAAGACGATGAAGATAGCGGCGGTCATCACGGTGGTGGTTCAGGAAGTGGTGGAGGTAGCCTTTCTTCCAGTATAAACATATCTTCAAGCGTTACAAATAGTTTGGTTACAGGCAAGCAAGGCAAAACAACCAAATGTCGCCCTCCTTATATTATTGTAACAGCAAAATAATAAATAGTAATATCCTTACTTTAGTGGCGCATCGCCACGAATGAAAAAAATATTTTTATCGCTATTTTACTTGACTGTATTGATGTTGCTTTCGCAACTATTCAGTCAAAATAAAAATCCGCTTCAATCATATCAGCAACTTTACATAAAAGCAGAAACTTTATTTGATAGCGCTGCAACTGACAGTGCAGATTCAATAGCTTTAAATTATTATTTAGAAATTATTCAACAGCTTCAATCGTCTTCATCCAGCGCAGAACTTTTATATAATTGCTACGAACGAATTGGAATTTTAGAACAAGGTTTAGGATATGACTCAAAAAAAATTTTACAGAACTATTATGCTGCATTGTCAATTCAAAAGAATTATAAGCTAAATGATTCCATTTTATTTCGCTTACTTCTTTCTGCAGGCAATGTTCATTATGCGGATGGATTATTCGATTCATCTGTTTTTTATTTTTCAAAAGCTGAAAATATAATTAATAAATTTCCTGATGCTGGCTTGGCCGGTGATTTGTATAATTCACTTGGCGCATTATATAATGAAGTTGGCAATTATGTACAAAGCGGAATATACTTCAACAAAGCATTAGAGCTTACTCGGAAAACAAGGCCTGATTTGCAGGATGCAATTTTTGCGATGTCTTCCAATGTTGCATCAGCAGTTAAAGCTTCTGGTTACCTGGATTCTGCTTTACGCTTGTATAAAAAACTGCTTGATGTTTCTGAACCCTCTTTGCCGGTAATAAACAATATTGCAAATATTTTTCTCGAAAAAAAACAAGCTGACAGTGCATTGTATTTTTTACAGTTTGTAAAAAATATCAAAGGTGATTATTCAATTGCAATTCACAATGCATTCGCGCAAGCTTATATGCTTAAAAATGATACAGCGCAAGCATTTCAGCAATTAACTATAGCAGCCAGCATCTATGATTCTATTCCATATCATTCGAAAAATAATTTCTATGCTGCAACATGTAAATATTTTGGTGATTTAATGATGACCGAACAACAGCCACAACAAGCTTTAAATTATTATCAACGTTCGCTTATTCAATACGATTTTAAGTTTAATGATGAAAATATTTTTGTAAACCCCGGGAATTTTATTGGTGAATTTGCCAGTTATGATTTATTTGGTGCGCTTGCTGCAAAAGCAAATTGCTTGTCAGCAGTTTTTAATAAGGGAAAATATAATAAATATTTTCAGGCCGCAAAAAGTACATATGATTCTGCGTTTGCATTATCAGATTATATTAAAAAGTCAATAGACAATGATCAGGCAAGATTGTTTATTGCTGATAAAGTTTTTCCAACATATATAAAAGCAGTTGATTTTATTTTACGTGCAAAAGATGATGATAATATCAAACTAAAAGCGTTAGAATGGATAAGTAAAAGCCGCGCAACATCGCTTGCCATAAGTCTAAAAGAGAACGCAATTAAGCAATATGCAGGCTTACCTGATTCTTTATTGCAAAAGGAAAAAAATCTACGACTTAGTATTTCAAGATTAGAACTGCAACAGCAACAAACCAATGATACAAATGAACAAAACAATTTACTGTCACTACTAAATACAGCATCATTACAATTGCAATCACTGGATAATGTTTTTAAAATTTATCCAAACTATTATAGACAAAAGTTTGCAGCAGATAATATTGATATCAGATCAATTCAAAGAAATGTTCTAAATGATAAGTCTGCTGCCATTTGTTATTTTAAAAGCGATGATAATATTTATGCATTTGTAATCGAACAAAACAAAATTGTTTTGCATAAAATAAAAACTGATTCTTTTTTTGTAAATAATATTACGCTTTTTGTTGAAGGTCTTTCAAATAATAATGCAGGTGAATTTTATAATAATATTTATGCAAAGAATTTATATAAATTGTTAATTACACCATTACAAACTGATTTAAAAAATATCACATCATTAATTATTATCCCTGACCAGGAATTAATAAACATTCCATTCGAAGCATTTCAAACTAATACTAATAAATATTTGATTGAAGATTTTGATATTACTTATCAATATGCGCTGCCTTTTCTCCAAAAAGATACATTACTCAACAACGAATATGCAATTGCTTTTGCACCTTTTGCTTCGAAAAACGTGAACTCAGATTTTGCGGTTTTAAATTTCTCAACAGAGGAAATTTCAGTTTTTAAAAAACAATCTCAATTTATTAATACCAATGCGACCAAGAATAAATTTTTGCAAACATCTGTCAAAGCAAATCTTATTCATTTAGCAACACATGCGGCAGTAAATTATAATGAACCTGCAGAATCTTATATCGCATTTTATCCATCAAACAACATTGATACAACTTATAAAATGTATGCACGTGAGTTGTACAATTTGCAACTAACGAAAACAAAATTGGTTTTTTTAAGTGCGTGTGAAACCGGCAGCGGTAAAGTTTCTCAAAGCGAAGGTGCATTAAGTTTGGCGAGGGCATTTGCATTTGCAGGTTGTTCAAATATTATTACTTCGTTGTGGAAAGCAGAAGATAAATCAACAGCATACATCAGCGAAAGGTTTTATAAATATTTAGACAAAGGATATTCGTACGCAGAGGCTTTACAAAATGCAAAAACAGATTTATTGCATGATGCAACCATGAGCCAGTTTCATTCACCAAAATACTGGAGTCATTTAATTTTTATTGGTGATGTGCAACGGAGAAAATCCAAAAGCAGTATTTGGATAAGCTTCCTCACTATTTTTGTGCTTGCAGTATTAATTTTTGTGTTTACAAGAAAGGTAAAACTTTTCAAATAGTAATCATCTGTTTTGTTTCAATTTTAAAATTTTAAATTCTATCGAACTTATTTTTTTTACATTGCTATAAAATAAATGATTTTTATTAGCCAAAATTTTAATCATCTGCGTTTTAGCTAAATCAATATTTCCGATTTTTATATATGCCATCGTTAAATAATAATCTGTTTCTTCTGCAAAATATTTTGAAGTGCTTTTATTATTTAGTTCTTCAATGGCTTTAAAATTATTAATAGCTTCTGTTGGTTGATTGAGTTGCAAATAAGATTGTGCAACTAAGAAATAATCTTGTTGATTCTTTTGTTGCTTGAAATTAATATTTGAAATAACATCAGTATACTTTCCTGCATTATACAAGTCGCCAACTTTATCTGCATTTTCATTATTTCTATTTACTGGTGATTGATAGCTGACAATATTTTCATTATAAACAGATTGATTTGTTGTTGACGAAAATTTGTACACACCAAACCCTGCAATTATAAAAATTAATATGGCGGCAACACGCATAAAAGTTTTAAAGAAAGTATGCGATTTTATGATTTTTGCAGGCTCGATAATTTTATCTCTTTCAGCTAAAAATTCATTTTGGATTAATTGAATGTGCTGCTTTAATCCTTGTGATTGTATCGCATTCTTTGCTGCAAGTAAATATTGATATTGCTCATTCAGTTTTTCATCATTTGCAAGCATTTGCTGAACTATAGCTTTTCCCGAAACGCTCAGCTCATTATCCATGTATTGAATAAGTAATTCTGTTGTATCGTTTGTAGAATTATCCGGCATTTTTTAAAGCATTTTTAAAATCTATTTTTAATTGTGCATCCTCATTCATCAGTTCTTCAAGCTGCTTCATACATTTATATTTTTTATTGCGTAACACTTGTTCATTTTGATAGTCTGGCATTTGCTTAACAATATCATTCATCGATAAATCTTCATAATATACTAGCATTAAAAGTTGTTGACATTTATTGCCAAGCTTTTCAAATAATCCTTGTATCGTTTTAAAGTGTTCATGTTTTATCAAATGAAAAATCATGTCCTGTTCTGTATCTTCCTTTGCCTTTTCAAAAACGCGATGGCGGTTTTCAGTGCTGTTTCTTTTTCGGAGTTCAGATAGCCAAAGATTTCGCGTAATAGAATATAAGAATGATTTTATACTTGATTCACCACGAAATTTATTTTGCCGGACAATCTCTAAAAACGCAACCATTGTTTCCTGAATTATATCAGCCGCATCATCACTACTGCCTTTATTATTGATAATATAACTTTCCAGCAAACGATAGTATTCTTTATAAATATACCTTAAAGCAATATTCATTTTTATTTCATGCCTAAGGTCAATTAAAATCTCCGTATCCGAATAGCTGCGCACACCCTGCATTCTTTCATTTATTAGTATTAGCCAAAGATGAGAATGTAACCGGAAATTAAAAAACTATAATAACAGAACAACATGATATAAAGTGGTTTCATTATTCGGTTTTTCTTTGTAAAAAGTATTATAATCATATTTTATATTAGCGCTTGTTACGAAATTTATTTGACGTTCGTTCATTATTTCACTATTCATAATTTATCAAGGATTTATTAGTTCTTTTATTGTTTGCTCAGGATCTTCTGTAAAAAATGACCGTACTCAAAAGCAGTTTCCTGTACATCTTCAGCTTTTAATTTCCATAATTTCATTATATCAAACGTTGCCCGCATACTGTTTTTACTCCAGAATATAAGCGTAGGGCATTTTATTTTTTTCCCCCTTATCTGTTTCATCATTTATAAGATCAATAGTTGCAAAAGCCCTGAATTCTTCACAACTAAGCATGAATTGTTTCTTTATTAAAACAACGCAAATTTCAAAAAGACATCGCTGTCCTTTTCTTTCTGTCCTTTTAAGTGAATACTTTAAATTTTTGATTTGAAAATCTATTTTACAGTGATTTAGTAAAAGGTTACAAAATGCTTTCTGAAGGTTATAATGCAGTTAGTGATATTTTACAGGGAAACTTAAAGATTTAAGCATTGTATCAACTTTTGTATTCTTCTTTTTAATTAACGAAAGCAGTATAGAAGGGTTTAACTGTAAATAGCCTTGATACTCCCTGCCATTCACTATTACTTAGCGTTTTAAAACCCATACTCCAATCCGGAAAGATTCTTTTATTGTATGACCCATTGCCTGCCACCGCTTAGCGGCTTTAAAGCCATTGAACAGCTTATGGTACAGTGCCCGGCTGCAGTGTTATATTATTCGGCTCAGACTGTAATAAACATAAACTACAGAGACTTTAATAAATTGTGTTGCCGCGTTTTTTAGCTGGCACGATGACCCTGTTGAAATACTGCATACGGTAGATGAAGTGCTGCAACGCGGCCGTATATATTACCCATGAATACATGCAGATGATACGCAGTATGCACCAGCAACACAGGAACCAAAGCAAACTGCCGTAGCTTACCATGCTGAAAAAAAAGAACTGGCATTGCTGGACAAAGGTTACGGTACAAAAGAAATAGCTGCATTACACATTGGCAATAAAACGGCAGAGAACTACCACAATAACCTTACAAAACAGGAATCCGCAACTCTACTGTTACTGAATTTTGCAAACAAGCTGGTTGGCTTGATAATGAAACTTATAAAGAAAGATAAGTAGCGAACCAATTATATTATGCTGATGAAGGTTTCATGCTGCACACCTGGCAGGAAACAGCAGTCGCTAAGTTTGGCACTATATTAAATGTTTTATGTTTTATATATTCTCAATTTAATTAAAATTTTAAATCATGAAAACACAAAACGATGTAAATAATTCTGAAATAAAAGAATTTTTTACAAACCACTTAAAAACACTTTACTGGGCAGAGAAAAAACTGGTTGACACATTGCCTGACATGCGGGATGCCGCCACATCACAAGAATTACAAACTGCATTTAACGATCATCTTGCACAAACCAACCAACATGTAATAAGACTTGAACAGGTATTTAGCATTATAGGTGAAGAAGCAGATGCTGACAAGTGTAAAATAATGGAAAGTATTACTGACGCAGGTTCTAAAACTATTAGCAAAACGGAAGATGATACTTACCTGCGGGATGCGGGCTTAATTTTTAGCGGACAGATGGCTGAGCATTACGAAATAGCCTTTTACGGAAATATGGTTGAACTGGCAAAGGCATTGGGTTACAGCGAAGCAGCAGATATATTGGAACAGACTTTAGCCGAAGAAAAAGATGCGGATGCCCTGCTGTCAACAATTGGCCATCAGGTAGTAAATGATAATGTACGTTCAGAATTATGGAAAGCTGAATAATTATACTTTTTAACCCGCAGTTACAGCTGCGGGTTTTCTTTTATTCACCTTTGCAATAACGTTTTGGTAGTAAAATTTTGCGTTCATCGAATTACATATCTTATGCTTCCTGCCTGCTTTACAATAAAGACTTATTAGTACAAATATATTTGAATTAAAAGGTTGTTGGTAAGAATATCATTAACTGCAAAGCATATCATTTCGTGTAACGTCTGCAAAACGATACTGGATAAGAAACATATAAGGCAAACGCGAAGTAAAGTGTAAAATGAACAAGCAAGTGTCAATACTTTTATAATTAAAGCAATTTATACAGCAGTTAAGACAAACTAAAAATATTATCTTTATTCAAAATTATAAATATGAAAAATAATATCACTTCACCTGCTTGCGAAAATCCAATTGTACATGCGAAAATTGCTCTTGGGAAGATTCTGGCTGCGATTGCTAAATGAAATTTTTAACTGCAATATTATTATTAATAAGTATGGCTTTCTTTTTAGTACAGCCGGTATTCGCCTTATATTTTAAAAGTAATTGTATTAGAAATTGTTGTCCTGAAAGTACTAATAACAAAAAGGAATGTCCTAAAAACTGCAATCCTTTATTTACTTGTATTTATTGCCAATATATTCCTGCAAAAACCATTCATGTAAAAAATCAGGTTGCTTTAATTAAATCTAAACAAAATACTTTTTATGATAGTCTTATTTATGCAGGATATACTACAAGTTGCTGGCATCCTCCAAATTATTTGCTGGTCAGGAAAATAATATTTTACAATTTAAAAATCAAAAAATGAAAAAGATAATATTAACAGCAATAACGCTAATAGTTTTAGTTGGTAGCGTTGTAAAAGCTGAAAGCAATAAAAAAGCATCATGTTGCAACGGAGGTTCTTGTTGTACTCCAACAAGTTCTTGCTGCGTTGGTAAATAAAGCTTATTTAGTAAGTGAAAGCCCTCCAATTACGGAGGGCTTTTTTATTTCCTTATTAGCTTATCATGAGTTTAAAAATCCTTTCTCGTTATAATAGCCTGTTACAAGAAGTTTTTTTTATCGTTTTTAGTACTTGCCATTGGCTGATATAAGTTATATAGAGAATTCTGCTGCCTTGTCAGGCACTAACGAATTACGGCTATTGTTAACCGGGTTGCCATTTATATTCCAGGTGAATTTGAATAGTTAATTTTCTGAATGGTTGGTTGAATATTTATACTTACCATCGTTGTCCATTTCTTTTATTTGTAATAGCTGGTTCTTCAGCAAGATTATTATCATTAAAAATTATAATTAGTTAATGTACCTGCAGGTACAAAACTTAATGTTGCATAATAAAAACCGTTTGCGCTTTTTTCAACCTCATAACATTTGTCATTAATTTTATTGGAAACAATCCAGTTTAATTTAGCTGTATTTCTTTTTCGTAATGCGTTAAAAGAAATAAAATCACCGGAATAGCAGGCATTTCTACGTAGTCTTTTTTTTGCAGGCAAACTTTATCATGAGGTGTGTGTTATAATTAGTCTAACTACATTTAAACATCAATCTATGAAACATTTATTCTATGGCGCTGCCGCTGCGGTGCTTTTATTATCTTCATGTGATAAGAACGGTAATGACAATTCCGTTACATCGGCTGATCAGGATTTTATGGTTAAGGCTTCTTATTCTAACTGGGCTGAAGTGGGTGCCGGTGGGCTTGCTTCAACAAAAGGCAACGCTGATTCCGTTAAAATGTTTGGCACTATGATGATAGCCGATCATTCAAACGCGCAAGCTTCTTTAGATTCTGCTGGAAAAGCTTATAACGTGATACTACCAACTGAACCTGATGAAACGCATAAAGCAAAAGCTGCTTACCTGCAAACGCTAAGCGGATATACTTTTGATACTGCTTATATTAATGCACAGGTAATTGATCACCAAACAACGGTTACACTTTTTCAGCAAGAAGCATCGGCTGGAAATAATTTAACAGTGAAAGCTTTTGTTGCCACACATCTTCCTATCATACAAATGCATTTACAAGAAGCTTTGGATATTCAGGCGCAGTTAGAATAAAGTTGTGCTTTGTGGTATTATTAAAGTAGGTATGATGAATGGCTACTTTTTATTTGATAATTCTATGTTGTAAAATACTTGTGAGTGGCACAAACTTTTATTTAATTAATTAAAACATTTTATATGCACTTGGAAAAACATAAAGACGACTTTCAAAAAACGCAAATCATTTCTCCCGGTAATCTTGGTGAACAAGCAAACAGAAATAAAGAACAAACAGTTGATAGAAAAAGCGCTGATGAAGTAGCTCTTGAAGAAGGTTTAAATGAGGAAAAGTCAGAAGGAAATGCAGGTGCATTCGAAGGCTTTGAAAATTCTGATAGGTAATAGAATTAGAGTTTTCGATACGAGTGCAAACGGGTTAATGATAAGGTTATCGTTATACAACTAATGATTTACCAAAATTATAAATATTGCTTAAAAGCGTGCAAATATTATACGTTGAATGTTATCAAAAATTTCATCTGGCAGCTCTCATAAGCAGTATAATTCACCTGGTTTTATTTTGATTTTCACGTAAAATCACTTGTATCACAAATTAAAATAGAAGCATATGGTATTATGAATTATAACGAGTGGCTAAATCAGTTTCTTCTAAAAGAAATAATATAAAATACTTGATTTGTTTAAAGTATGCAGTGGATTAGCATTAGGATTTGAAGCTTTGATTTCAAACCAAAGATTTTGAAATGGTTGGATGTCGAAAAAGCTATACAATTAAATTAAAAAAATAATTGCTCACTTAAGTTTACTACTGGTTATAAGCTTCCGAAGGCAGATATTGAAACTGGGTTCGCAATGTCAACCATTTAGTGCTGGAGGTTACTAAAAAGAAATCTATGACTTAGGAACAGCTTCCTATTGTTAAGCCACGTTTGAGTAAGAAAAAACATCCTGAATATACTTGTCATCTAATATACCTGTAACATATATATTGTACAAAATTTGCTGTATGATTATTGAACGTTTAATAAACTCTATATGATTTACAGAATAACTTTTGATTTAAACAACAGGCCTGCAAAGGCGGAAGTTTGGGAAGAGTTAAGCAAAATTCCTCCAACAGTATTAGATGCAAATCCAAATGGATTTAAGTTTGACGGTCATGGTTGGGTTAATGCTGAAAATGAAGAAGATGCACTTTTAATAGCAAATAATATAGCTACTTAAAATTGACTGCTTTTACTTCGTTGAAACATTGAATCATTATACAATGATTAATAAACAACTTTTATTTTAATAACGTCGTCCCTATCGTTATTAAGAGGATGGGATTAAAAAAAATTTATCATACATCAATATGCAAATAGGATTAATATCTAACTATTTCTGAATGCTATAGGTTTGTAGCGTATTGATTATGATTTAATTTTTTTGCAAACCAATCTATATTGTTTTCCATGTGAATTTCAAGTATCTCGATTTCCCATCCGTTGAAAGTATTTTGTATAATATTTTTCTCAGTAACCAGCTTTTTTATCAAAATAATACAACGAGTAAATGCATCTTTGATTTACTTGAAATCAAAAAATAAAATAACAACTGTAATTGGCTTTATTATTGAATTTATAAATCAACCTAAAATACCCCTCCTCATTTAAAACGCTAATCATGCAAATAAGTTGATGGGTTAAAATCCAATTTATGAATAATTCATATGAAGCCGCCTCTGAAGTTATTTTACAGGAATTTTCAACGCGAACACAAGAGGTGGTTTTTGCTTTTCAGCCTTCATCTAAGAAACTCGTTTATATAAATGATGCATTCGAAAGAGTGTGGAATATGTCAAAAGATATTATTGATTCAGATTTTTCCTTATTACTTAACACAATACATCCGGATGATTTGCAATATGTTACAGAAGCATTTGATACACTGGATAATCAAAAACAAAAGCTTGATGTTCAGTTTCGGATTGTGTTGCAGGATGTAAAAATAAAGTGGCTTACTATGTGCACCTTTCTTATAAATTATGAAGGCATAAATACTATTATTGGTAATGCACATGATATTACAGTTCAAAAAGAATACAGTGATAATCTGCATAAGTTTAACGATAAAAAAAATTTGGTGCTTAACATTGTATCTCATGATCTCAACAGCCCGCTTGCTAGCATACAAACGGTAATTGAACTTGTGCGTTGCTCTGCCGGCATTAAAGATAACGAAGAGGTGCAAGCCTTATTAAAGATGGCAAACATTAGCTGTGAAAAGGGAATAACACTTATAAAAGATCTGATAAACCAGGAATTTTTAGAATCAAGTGAAGGGGCACTTAATAAGCAACGCATAGACATTATCGCAAACATCAGGGAAATTATTAACCAATATAAGCAGGCAGAAACACGGTTAGGAAACTTTTATTTAAACAGTTTTGCAGAAAGTTTATTTGTTTTAGTTGATGAAACAAAACTAATGCAGGCTTTCAATAACCTGCTTTCTAATGCATTGAAATTTACCGGTGATATTACGGATATCGTTGTTTCTATAGAAGATGCAGGCAATAACATACTGATTAAAATAAGTGATAACGGCATCGGTATACCAGAAAACCTTCAGCCTTTTTTATTTGATAAATTTACCAAAGCCAGGCGTCCCGGTATTCATGGCGAACCTACTGTGGGCTTGGGAATGTCAATAATAAAAACAATTATTGAATGGCATAAAGGAAGCATCCGGTTTGAAAGCAAAGAAGGTAAAGGCACTACTTTTTTTATAGAATTACCTAAAGAGGTTTAACATGTATAGGCCTGTGTCAGCTGCCCGCTGATTATTACCGTTTCTTATTAGTGGTGCTATTCATCTTTGTTATAATTATAATTTCATTTTCCTTCTTTGGCTCGGTTGACTATTAAATGCTTTTACCAATATTTTTGAATTTTGTTCGACTCTTTAATTTCAAATCGATTCCTGCATGTATTTTTCCACAACAAAGTCTAATCTAAAAATTGCGCGCTAAAAATATTTATAAAGGATGTTTGGAACAATTCAACGCAAATTAAAATGCGCTTTTTTTGCAGCAGGAATATCCATCCAAAAATAAAACCGTACACGCGTTAGAATAATATTAGTAAAAGCTGCGGTAATGTAGTCAACTTATTATTTTGGCTTCATACACTTTGTTGGCCCAGCTCAAAGTAAGGACGTTTTTGCTAACGACTGGATAATCAAAAGAATCAATTTTTTTTCGCTTTTGTAAATTTCATTATCACTCAATATCCATATTGCAAGGCTAAATCAGCCGTCTTTAATCTTTTGTGTAACGAAAACAATAACTTTCTGTATAAAAATTCTTATTTGAGGTAATGATAATCCCAAACGTTTAGATCTTCAAATCTCTTATTATCGGCTATTTTTTTAAATCAACTCCTAATGTTTATACTCATAAAAAAGAAATATTATCACAGAATGTGTTGAAAGTGGAATCGGTTTGAATGATAAAATTTATACCACGTCAAATCTATCAGGCGAAAAATCAGGCAGCTCAAAACAAAGAATTATTGGCAGTGCAACAAAATAACACCAAGCCAAGTATAATAAATTTTGAGGTTATGCAATATTTGATTCTTCAACTGGTTTCTACAACAAGGGTTGGCTTTTGATGGAAATATTGCATTTGCCAATACAATAAACTTTTTATATCAAATTCCAATGCAACCAAAATAAGATAGGTTGGCAAATGGTGCCAACCTATTGATTCAGATTGTGGGCCCACCTGGGCTTGAACCAGGGACCCCCTGATTATGAGTCAGGTGCTCTAACCAGCTGAGCTATGGGCCCGGAGCCATTGGCTCTTAAGGAGGGCAAAAATAATGAAACCGCTTAAATTTCAAAGAAGCATTTATCAATCATATTTTTGGTTGATGGAAAATATTAAAAATATCATCTTTGACTTAGGTGGCGTTATTCTAAATATCGATTTTAAAAAAACCGAATTTGCTTTTGCGAAACTGGGTGTTGGGAACTTTAATCAATATTATACGTTACAAAGTCTTTCGCCACTTTTTGAGCAACTTGAATTAGGAATAATTGCGCCTGAAGTTTTTTATAATGAATTCAGAAAACTTGTAAAAACTTCGCTTACAAACGAAGAAATACAAAATGCATGGAATGCTTTGTTGCTCGATTTTCCAGCTGAAAGAATTAATTGGCTAAACAAAATAAGTAAAAAATATAAAATTTATTTGCTTTCAAACACTAATAAAATTCATTATGATGCTTTTATAAAATTGTTTAACGAACAAATTGGTGAAATCGATTTTAATAAATTTTTTATCAAGGCATATTATTCGCATGAAATTAATTTGCGCAAACCTTCAACAGAATGCTTTGAATTTGTTTTAAAAAAAGAAAATTTAAATGTTGAAGAAACTTTATTTATTGATGATTCAGAATTAAACATCGAAGCGGCAAAAGCAATTGGCTTAAATATTATTCATTTACCTTCTCCACATACAATTCTTGAACTTAACTTGTAAATGAACGCAGTTATTTTATCTCTTCATAATCAATATAATCATCTTTTGGTGGTTTGGTTGTAGTTTGTTGTGTAGAAGCGTTAGATGAATTATAATGATTTTGTTGTTGTTGTTGGTGATGCATTTGGTTCACTTTATTTCTCACCTGTGCCGATGCTTTTGAAACAGGTATAATAAAATCAAAAATTAATTTATACAAGAGATAAAAAACCAAAAATGTAAATAGCCATTCTATCATCTTGTAAAGATAATTTCGTTTCGTATATAAATGGCTTTGCCTAAATAATTTCACAACAGGTTAACCACGCAAAAATTTGGGCATATACAATCAGCACACTATATTTGCTGCGGAAATTAAAACAGTGGAAGGGAACAAATTGTTCCCTTCTCTTTTTATCCTATATGTCAGCAGAATTAATTTTGCAAAAAACGGAACAGTTGATTAACGAACTTCTTACTACGGAGCCCGAATATTTTTTAATAGAAGTTAAGATTAAACCAACAAATAATATTAAGATTTATATTGATGGTGATAAAGGTATTTCAATAGAAAAATGTATTTTTTTTAACCGGCAGTTATATAAAAAACTTAAGCAGAAAATTTTTTTCAGGAAGGAGATTTTTCGCTGGAAGTTTCATCGCCCGGTATTGATAATCCTTTTAAATTCCATCGCCAATATTTAAAAAATACAGGGAGAAATGTAGAAGTTACTTTTAATGATGATTCAAAAAAAGAAGGCAAACTTTTACAGGCAACACAGGAGGATATTGTTATTGAACAAATAATCGGCAAAGGCAAAAAAGCAGAAAAACAACAATTGGTAATTCCATTTTCTAACATAAAAACTACAACAGTTCAAATTCAATTTTAATTGTACGAATCTTATTTCGTACTTCGTAAATCGTATTTAATATGGCAAGTATTAATTTAATAGAAGCTTTTCAGGAGTTTAAAGACGCAGAAAATATAGACAGACCAACTTTAATGAAAGTGGTTGAAGACGTTTTTAAAACTTTACTTCGCAAAAAATTTGGAAGTGATGAAAATTTTGATGTAATCGTTAATGCTGAAAAAGGCGATCTTGAAATTTTTAGACGCAGAATGATAGTGGAAGATGGCGAAGTAAACGATCCGCTTGCAGAAGTTGGTTATACAGAAGCTGTAAAGATTGAACCCGATTTTGAAGTTGGTGAAGAATTATATCAAGGTGTTGATATGCTTGATTTTGGACGCCGTGCTATTCTTGCAGCCAAACAAACATTGGCAAGCCGCATCAGCGATCTTAAAAAGAATGTGTTGGTAAAAAAATACAGCGATAGAATTGGTGAAATAATAAACGCTGAAATTTACCAGGTTTGGAAAAAAGAAGTCTTATTAATGGATGAAGAAGGCAACGAATTAATTTTACCAAAGAGCGAGCAAATTCCGCAGGATTATTTTAAAAAAGGCGAAAACATTCGTGCCGTTGTAAGAAGAGTTGACTTAAAAAACAGTTCCCCTGTAATTATTTTAAGCCGCACCAGTCCTGAATTTCTTGCCAAGCTTTTAGAGATTGAAGTGCCTGAAATTTTTGATGGTCTTATTACTATTCGAAAAATTGTACGCGAACCCGGAGAAAGAGCTAAGGTTGCTGTTGAAAGTTTTGATGATAGAATTGATCCGGTAGGTGCTTGTGTTGGCATGAAAGGCAGCCGCATTCATGGCATAGTTCGTGAATTAAAGAATGAAAATATTGATGTAATTAATTATACAAATAATACACAATTACTTATCCAGCGTTCATTAACGCCATCAAAAATAAGTTATATGGATTTGGATAATGATAACAAACATGCAGATGTATATTTAAAAGCAGATCAGGTTTCACTTGCAATTGGCCGCAGAGGTGTAAATATCAAGTTAGCTTGCGAGTTAACAGGTTATGATATTGATGTGTTTCGCGAAAGCGAAGGTGAAACAGAAGAATATGATATTGATCTGGATGAATTTTCAGATGAAATTGATACATGGGTTATTGATGAATTAAAACGCGTAGGTTGCGATACTGCGCGCAGTGTAATGGATTTAAGTGTTGAAGAATTGGAAAGAAGAACGGATCTTGAAAAAGAAACAATTGAAGACGTTAAAAAAGTTCTGAAATCAGAATTTGAAAAAGAATAAATAATGCAGCACTTTAGCAAAAAAAATTTTGTTGCTGCATAAAACAAATACTATTTAATGGCTGAAGTAAAATTACCGAGATTATTAGGCGCCGCAAAAGAATTTAATGTTGGGCAGGATACGCTTATTGAATTTCTTGTAAGCAAAAGTTTTAATCGTGATGATTTAAAACCGCAAACCAAGCTTACAGAAGACATGTATTTTGCGCTGCAGCAAAATTTTCAAAGTGATAAGGTTGCAAAAACAAAAGCAGATCAGGTTGAAATCCCTAAAAGTGCTCAAACAGAAAGAAAAAGAAAAGAGGACGAAGAAATTACTTTTAGAAGGGAAGAGAAACCTTCTATTCCTATAGAAATTATACCAGTAAAAGAAGTTGAAAAAGTTGAAACGCCTGAAGTAACGCCAGAACCTGTACTAGCACCTGTTGAGGTAGAACCAATAAAAGTAGAAGAGCCGGAAATTATAAAAATTGAAGCACCGGAAATTGAAGGTCCTAAAGTGATTAATAAAATTGATCTTACAACTATTGATTCATCAACAAGGCCGAAAAAAATCAGGATTGATAAAAAACAACCGAAAGCATCTGAACCTGAAGAAATAACTATTGAACCTGTACATGAAGAACCGGCAGCAGAAATAGAATTACCTGCAATAATTGATAATATTAAGGCTGAAAAAATTGAAGGTCCTAAAGTAGTTGGCAAAATTGATTTACCGGTTGAGAGTGATACACGCCCTAAAACTTCAGCACCGCGTGAGGAAAAGAGGAAACGCAAACGCATTCCAATAGATAAAAAAGGTTCTGATACAAATGAAAGAAGATCACCTTTTCCACCGCAGCAAAGACCACAAGGTCCTGATAGTGGCGGAAATCGTTTTAACAGAGGAGATGGCAACAGACCAACTGGCGGAGGCGGTCCGCAAAGACCACATCATGGACCGAACAGAGGTCCTGCCAGCCGGGACAGAAGGCCTATACCAGACCGCGAAATAGATCAAAAAGAAATTCAGGAAAAAATAAGACAAACACAGGCAAAACTTGCAGGTTCAACAGGAAGAGGAAAAAGTCTTAAAGCAAAACATCGTCGTGAAAAAAGACATGATGCAAACGAAAATGTTGAAGCAACCGGTGAAAGCAACATATTACAGGTTACAGAATTTGTTACCGTTAGCGATCTCGCAAATCTTATGAATGTAAGTTTTGCGGAAGTTATCAGCAAGTGTATGAGCCTTGGAATAATGGTTTCTATTAACCAGCGCCTTGACGCTGAAGTTATAGAACTTGTTGCAGGAGAATTTGGATTTGAAGTTGAATTTATGGGTTTGGAAGATGTGGAAGAAGAAAATGAAGATGAAGAAGATAATGATGAAGGTCTTCAACCACGCGCACCAATCGTTACAATAATGGGTCACGTAGATCACGGCAAAACATCGTTGCTCGATTATATAAGAAGCGCGAACGTAGTTGCTGGTGAAGCGGGTGGTATAACACAACACATTGGCGCTTACCAGGTAACAATTTCAGAAGATAAAAAAATAACTTTTCTAGATACACCAGGTCACGAAGCCTTTACAGCTATGCGTGCCCGTGGTGCAAAAGCAGCAGATATTGCAGTTATTGTTATCGCAGCGGATGATGCTGTAATGCCTCAAACAAAAGAAGCTATCAGCCATGCGCAGGCAGCTAATCTTCCAATGATTTTTGCTATTAATAAAATAGATAAAGATGGTGCTAACCCTAAAAAGATTTATGAGCAATTATCACAAATGAATATTCTGGTTGAAGAATGGGGAGGTAAATATCAAAGCCAGGAAATTTCTGCCAAGCAGGGAATGAACGTTGAGCTACTACTTGAAAAGGTTTTACTCGAATCTGATTTGCTTGATCTGAAAGCAAATCCTGAAAGAGAAGCTGCGGGAACGATCATTGAAGCTTCACTTGATAAAGGTCGTGGTTATATTGCAACAGTGCTTGTTCAAAACGGAACACTTAATCAAAGTGACCTTATGACCTCAGGTCAATATTTTGGCAGAATTAAAGCTATGTTTAATGAGCGTAACCAACGCGTAACAGAAGTTTCTCCATCTTCTCCAGTACAAATTCTTGGTCTAAACGGAGCACCGCAGGCAGGTGAAAAGTTTAGGGTGTTTGAAGATGAAGCAGAAGCAAAAGAAGTTGCTAACAGGCGTTCGCAAATTTTGCGCGAGCAGGGATTAAGAACGCGTAAACATATTACACTTGACGAAATCGGTCGCCGACTTGCATTGGGTAACTTTAAAGAATTAAAAATTATTATAAAAGGTGATGTAGATGGTTCTGTAGAGGCATTAAGCGATTCATTACAAAAACTTTCAACAGAAGAAATAGTGGTGAGTGTGGTACATAAGGCCGTAGGGCAAATTTCAGAAAGTGATGTCTTACTTGCAACAGCATCCGATGCGATTATTCTTGGGTTTAATGTACGTGCTTCTTCACAAGCAGCTAAGCTGGCAGAAAATGAAGGCGTGCAGATTAAAACTTATTCGATAATCTATAACGCTATCGAAGAAATTAAGAGTGCGATGGAAGGTATGCTTGAGCCGAAAGTTGAAGAAAAAGAAGTTGCTGCAGTTGAAATTCGCGAAGTATATAAGTTTGATAAAGCAACTGTTGCAGGTTGTTATGTAACAGATGGCAAAATGAAACGTGATAGTAAGATTCGTATTTTCCGTGATGGTATTTTACAATATCCAAGACAGGAAGGCGCATTTGCTGAACTTGCAAGCCTTAAACGCTTTAAAGATGATGTAAAAGAAGTTGCATCAGGTTATGAATGCGGTTTAACTGTGCGTAATTTTTCTGATATAAATGTTGGAGATACTATTGTTGCGTATGAAGAAGAAGAAGTAAAACGCACCTTATAATAAGTTATTATCAGCACAAATTCTTTGTTAAAAACGATTGCTTAATTATTAAGGCTTTCGCAAACATATACTTTTGAATAATGAAGAAAATCTTTTCATGCTCGTTGCTGCTTGTTTTATTTATTAATTTAAAATCACAGGCACAATCACAAAGAGTTGTTGCCGATGAAATAATTGCAAAAGTTGGAGATAAAATAATTCTAAAATCTGATGTTGATAATGCAATTTCTGATTATAAACGTCAGGCTGCTGATGTTCAACTGCCTCCAAATCCGGACTGTTCATTTTTAGAAGGTCAGTTAGTGCAAAAAATACTTGTATTACAGGCAGAAAAAGATTCTATAACTGTAAGCGCTGACGATATAGATGCGTTGCTAGATAACCAGATACGTTATTTTATAAATTCATATGGCTCTCAAGACGTTTTGGAGCAAATTGCAGGTAAAACAGTTTATCAGCTTAAAGAAGATTTACGACAACCATTTACTGAAAGGCAGCTTGCCGATAAAATGCGTAATGAAATTTTAAAAGATGTAAGAATTACGCCAACAGAAGTTAAAAATTTTTACGATAAAATTCCAAAAGATAGTTTGCCTTTTTATGAAAGTGAGCTTGAGGTTGGACAAATTTTAATTTATCCAAAAGCAAACGCAGATGTAGAAAGTTATATAACTGATCAGCTGCTTGGTTTAAAAAAACAGGTAGAATCTGGTCAGAAAAAATTTGCTGACCTGGCAAAAATTTATTCACAGGATCCGGGAAGCAAAGACAATGGTGGTCAGTATAGCATGAACAGGAATGATAAACAATGGGATCCTACCTTTTTAGCCGCAGCTTTTAAATTAAAAGAAGGGCAGGTATCACCTGTAATTACAAGCAAGTTTGGATTGCATATTATACAAATGGTTAGCAGAGCTGGTGATGATGCAGTGATACGTCACATTCTTATTATTCCAAGTGTAACCAATGCAGAAATACAGACTGCGAAACAAAAACTTGATAGTGTTCGCTCAAAAATAATTGCCGGCACATTAAGCTTTAATGAAGCTGTAAATAAGTATAGTGAAGATGATGTTACAAAATACACTGCGGGCAGAATCGTTTCGCAGGTAACAGGTGCAACGGCTGTACCAATTGATCAGTTGGATAAAGATATTGTAGTGAATTTAAAAAATATGAAAGTAGGTGATATCACATCTCCCGTATCTTATACTGATGACCGCGGCAGAACCGCTGTAAGACTTATAAATTTTATTTCACAAACACAACCACACAGAGAAAATCTTAAAGATGATTACGACAGGGTTTCTCAAAAAGCTTTAGCCGAAAAGAAACAAACAGTTTTAGACACCTGGTTCAAACAACACATTTCCAGTTTTTATATAGATATAGATCCGCAATATAAAAAATGCAGCAATTTGAATGAATGGATGTCTGCTTCTTCTAATATAGTATCAAACTAAATTAATTTAAGCTGCTTCATTTAAGTGGTTTAATTTTTTTTTCAAATTAGATGTATGTACATATATTTGCATCTTGAAATTGGAGGAAGCTATAAAAAGCACAAAATTTAAGAATAATATTCATAAAGCATCTTTGAATATTTTATATACTGCCTGGTGGCTAAAAACACTAATGAGTAAAGAATTAAAAGCATATGGCTTAACACATGAGCAATATAATGTGCTTAGAATATTAAAAGGCAAACATCCGGAACAAATTTGCGTAAAAGAAATAGCATGCAGAATGATTGAAAAAAGTTCAAATGTTCCCCGTATAATTGATCGTCTTGAAACAAAAAAATTAGTGAAAAGAGTTACGTCAAATATAGATAAAAGAGAAACAGTAATTGTGTTAACACAAGCTGGTATAAACATTTTACAGCATAGCACAGATCGCATAAATAAAATAATGTACGATTCAGTTGGCATAACAGAGAGAAAAGCCGAACAGTTAAATGAGATTCTGGAAGAATTAAGGCAAACTGAAAAATAAATTTTTTTTCTTAAATACATGTATATACATATAATATTTATTCACTAAAAAACAAAAATTATGGCAACGTACAAAATTGATCCTTCTCACAGTGAAATTGTTTTTAAAGTTAAACACCTTCTTATAAGCACCGTTAGCGGAAGCTTTTCAAAGTATGATGCAACTATGACATCAGACAAAGAAGATCTTACAGATGCGCAAATAAATTTTGAAGCTGATGTAGACAGTATTTCTACAGGCAATGAACAAAGAGACGGACATTTAAAAAACGATGATTTTTTCAACTCAGAAAAGTTTCCAAAACTTAGTTTTAAATCTACATCTATTGAAAAGAAAAGTGATGAAGACTACATTTTACATGGCGATCTTACTATGCGTGATGTGACAAAACCAATTACATTAAATGTTAGTTACAATGGCAGTGCTGTTTTTTATGGCCAAAATAAACTTGGTTTTGAAGTTACAGGCAAAATAAACCGCAAAGAATTTGGTTTAAAATGGAATGCCGTTACTGAAACCGGCGGAATAGCTTTAAGCGACGAAGTGCGTTTAGCATTAAATGTTCAAATGGCTAAACAAGCATAATATCTGGTTCTAAAAATTATATCTTAAAACAAGAACATACTTCTAAGTAGTTTTATTTATTAATGTAAATTTGCGCCTTCCGGCAATGAGCGATGAAATAAAACATGAATGTGGTCTCGCTTTCATTCGATTGAGAAAGCCTTTTTCTTATTACCTGCAGCAGCATGGTACGGTTATGTATGGATTGAATAAGCTGTACCTGTTAATGGAGAAACAACATAATCGCGGTCAGGATGGTGCAGGCATTGCAACCGTTAAATTAAATACCGAACCGGGAAATCCATTTATACACCGCATTCGCAGTAATGCTCCGCATCCGATAGCTGATCTATTTTCTAAAATAGGTGCTGAAATAAATGAGCTTGAAAAATTTCAGAATGATATAAAAAAGCATCCTGGTTTAATGAAAGGTCATGTAACTTTTTTAGGCGAATTATTGCTTGGTCACTTACGTTATGGAACACAGGGAAAAAATAATGTTGAGTTTTGTCATCCATTTATAAAAAAAGATATTTCACCTGGTAAAAACCTTGCACTCGCCGGTAATTTTAATCTCGTAAATAAAGATGAGCTTTTTGATCTCATCAGTATAAACCCGGGCGATTTTCAAAAGCAAAGCGATCTTGCTGCAATGATGGATGTAATTCATCATTTTCTTTCAATAGAAGACAATAAAAATCCTAATAATGCAAACCTTGCGAATGCATTAAAAAGAGCTGCTGTTTTATTTGATGGTGGTTTTACTGTTGGCGGATTGGTTGGTAATGGAAGTTCATTTGTTTTGCGTGATGCACATGGTATTCGTCCGGCATATTATTATATTAATGATGAAGTAATTGTTGCAGCAAGCGAACGCGCTGCAATTCGTACTTCTTTTAATGTAGGAGAAAACGAAGTATGTGAGTTAATGCCGGGAAATGCGTTGGTAGTAAATAGTGATGGTGAATATAATATTGAACAGATTCTTGAGCCGAAAGAAAGAAAGGCATGCAGTTTTGAAAGAATTTATTTTAGCCGCGGAAGTGATGAAAAAATTTACAGGGAACGAATTGCATTAGGTCATCATTTAAGCAAACCTGTTTTAGAAGCGGTTGATTATGATTTAAAGAACACGATATTTTCATACATACCAAACACTGCAGAAGTTGCTTATTTTGGTTTGTGTAAAGGCATGGAAGATTATTTAAATCAAACCAAAGTAGAACGTATTTTAAGCTGGGGAAATGATGTTACTGAAGACAAGCTAAGCGCGATGATCAACCGCAAAATTCGCCAGGAAAAAATTGCTATTAAAGATGTGAAACTGCGCACGTTTATAACTGCAGACAGCGGCAGAAATGAAATGGTGCAGCATGTATATGATATTACATACGGCACTGTTCGCAAAAATGAAGACACATTAGTTGTAATTGATGATTCCATTGTTCGCGGCACAACATTAAAAGAAAGTATTGTACGAATGCTGGCAAGACTTCAACCAAAAAAAATTATTGTGGTTTCATCTGCACCGCAAATTCGCTATCCGGATTGTTATGGAATTGATATGAGTAAACTGGGTGATTTTATTGCGTTTCGTGCTGCAATGGTATTGTTGAAGGAGAAAGGCAGGGAATACATAATTAAAGAAGTGCATGAGAAAATTACAGAGTTGCAACGCAGTAATCAGCTTCATACAGAAAATTTTGTACGTTTAATTTACAAACCTTTTTCTACACAAGAAATTTCTGATAAAATTGCACAACTCATCACACCTAAAAATGTAACTACTCCTGTGCAGGTAATTTATCAAACAATTGAAGCCTTACACGAATGCTGCCCAACCAATACAGGTGATTGGTATTTTACCGGAAATTATCCCACACCTGGTGGTAACCGCGTTGTAAATAAAGCTTTTCTTAATTACATAGAAGGGAAAGATATAAGAGGTTATTAGAAACCCAGCCCTAAAGGGAAGAGAGAAATAAAGCAATAATTTTATTCGTTAACATTGTTAAATGTCAGATAGTAAAAAAAACAAACTGATCAACTCCACTTTAGGGACTGGGGGCAAAACACTTCTTCTTATTCGTCATGCAAAAAGCAGTTGGAATGATTTTGAGCAAAAAGATTTTGATCGCCCTTTAAACGAAAGAGGCAAAAATGACGCGCCTGCAATGGCAAAAAAATTAAGAAAAGAAAAAGACATAACATTAGATTCAATTGCATCAAGTCCCGCAAAAAGAGCAATAACTACAGCTATTTTTTTTTCAAAAGAATTTGATGTAGTAAAGAAACACATCATACAAATACCAAAACTTTATGAACCAACTATAGAAGCATTTTACGTTGCACTTGAAAGCCTTGATGATAATTATAAAAGCGTTGCTGTATTCTCGCATAATCCTGGTATAACGGCTTTTGCAAATCAACTAACTAATGTTCACGTAGATGATATGCCTACCTGCAGTGTTTTTGCCTTACGTATTTTAAATAATGAATGGAAAAATTTTCAAATTGCTGAAAAAGAATTCTGGTTCTTTGATTATCCTAAAAACGCTAAGTAAGTTTTGCTTTATAATTAGCAAGATAAACACCGCCGAAAATTAGAATTGTTGCAAGTAGTTTTATCCAGTCATAATTTTCGCCTGTAAAAAGTATTGCAATAATAGCTGCAAAAACCGGCTGCGTATAAATATAAGATCCGGTAGCAGAAGCGCCTATTACTGCTACACCAAAAATATTAAACAGGTAAGCAAAAAAAGTTGCGCCTATAATTACAAACACAAAATAAATCCAATCCAGATTTGTAAAGCTTTGCCAGTTAGTTGCCTCGAACGATTTATATCCGTACGGCAACATAAAAATTAATCCTATCGTAAAAACCCATCGTATCACATGCACAGGACTATACTTCTGCATCAAAGGTTTTACAAGTACAAAATAAAATGCATAACAAATTGCATTAAGAATTACAAGTACATCACCCAAAACAATATTGCTGGCCGTATGTGATATATCTTTCATTAAGATTAAAATAACTGCGCCACCAATACCGAGGATTATACCAATAATTTTTAGCCACGTAAGTTTCTCTTTTAAAATCCAGGCAGCAATAAAAATGATGAGAATGGGTGTAACAAGTGCCAGCAAAGAAGCATGAATAGCTGAAGTAAGTGATAATCCTTTTACAAATAAAATTTGGTTTAAAACGATGCCCATTATGGAGCAAAGAAAAAAGCGCGGGATATCTTTTTTTTCGATGCCGGCTTTTGATGGTTTAATAAGATACAAACTCCAGAATAAAATTAATGAACCAATAACACGGCACACATTTAATGCAGGCGCACCAAGTTTTGAAGGAACTATAAATTTTATAGTGATATAGTTTACTCCGAAAAAAATATTTGCCAATAGTACAGCAATATGTGCCTGGAATCTTTTGTTCATATTTTATAGAACTGAAATAAAATCTTTAATCAAACTTTCAAAATTTGTTGTATTTATATCAGGCATATTATATTTAAATTGACTGGCTTTTAAAAGATGCGAATTAAAATCATCATTTTGCAAAAATGTATAACACCATTTTTGACGGACTAAATGTTTTGCAAGATATTCCTGTTCCGTTTGCCCGGGAGTAGGAATTAAAATTGATTTTTTTTGCAGCGACAAAATCTCCATTACAGAAGTATAACCACAACGGCTGATTATAAATTCGCTGCCATTAAATGCATCTTCCATTTCTGACGTATTAAGATGATTATATATTTTATAGTTATCGATTTCTTTAAATAATTTATCTTCTTCTGGCTTACCACGTACTACTAAAATTTTTTCTTTGCTTGATTTTATGAATGTCAAAACTTTACCTTCAAAAATTGTTCTTTGAGGTTCAGGACCAGAAATAATAATTAAATATTTATATCGAATTTCCTGGTCTTGTTTTTTTTTAAAGCGCGAAAGAACGCCTAAATATTTTACAGGAATATTCGGAAATGTTTTTGGATGCGAAAGGTTGCCGGCAACGTTTAATTCTCCTTCAACATCTGGGATCCAGCATTCATTAAAGTTATTTATTTGCTTATACGTAATATGACGCATAAAATTTTTCGCAAGGTTGAGCGAAGTTCTTATTTGCAATTGATGTGTAATAAAAACAGAAAATACTTTTTCAGAATAAAAGCCATAACGATTATCTGAAATAATTGCATCAAAATGCTGTTCATTTAATAATTTTTTTAACCATTCATGCTCCAGATTAACCGCTTTTAAAATTTTAGGACTTTGCATTAAAATTTTAAATGGCATCCATCGTTTCTTTCTTGAATAAATAATGTTATAAGAATTGATATCAAAAAATTGCACTGCAGGAAATTCAGCTTTTAATAAAGCTTTTGAAGCAGGCGAAGCAGCAACAAAAATTTCACAATTCAAAACGAGAAAATATTTAATTAATGGAATACATCTGGTTGCGTGACCTAACCCCCAATCAAGCGGAGCTATTAAAATTTTTTTTAATACAATTTGATTATTCAAATATTTTTTGTTTTGTAATTAGAAAAGTATGTAATTTGAAATCACAATATAATGAACGGTAAAATAAATTTTGGTCTTTTTCTTGTATTAGTAATAACGATTGTCTTGCTAGCTTCATGTAGTCCAAGTGCCCGCGTTAAATGTGGATGCCCGCCAAGAAGATCGGTTGTAGGATAAAAAAAATTAAACAAATTAAAACAAGCCGGTTATGACCCCCCGCAACAGAGACCTGCTGGTTTTTACAAAAAAGGAAACAATGAATCAGAATGAGCTTGAGCGCCAGATAGAGCTTTTAAATGATTTATTTTTTCGTGTTGAAGCTTCGAATGCTGCTTACATTGCCAATGAAATTATTGATGTAAATCGCTATAAAGTGATTACAAAATCTAAGCACGTGCGTGCAATTTTAGAAGCACCACATTTGAAGCCTTTTGTATTTATCAGTAATAAAAATTAAGTGCAATAATTTTAGCTTACAGTTAAAATTCTAATTGCTGCAGCGCAAACTCCAGGTTATTTATAAAGGGGTTTATATCTTTTATTTTGCAAGTACCAACACTTAACCTGTACCATGGCGAATTTTCATCTGTACCAAAAGCATAAAAAGGAACTATTGCAAGTTTGGCTTCATCTAATAAGTAAGCAGTAATATCTTCCTGCGTTTTTAATTTTTTTGTTTTTGTTTTAGCGCCTGTTAAATCGAATTTCACCGTAAGATATATTCCGGCTTGAGGCGTAATTGCATCTACTTTATAACCTTTTTTCTGCAAATCTTTTATTCCTTCATAAATCTTATTCAATCTTATTTCCAATTCATTTTTAAACTGATTAAAATATTGTTCAATTGCATTATTTTTAAGTAAATATTTTGCAGTTGCTTTTTGCTCTGCCATTGGTGCCCATGCACCTATGTGGCTTAGAAACGCTTTCATCTTTGCAATTACATCCTGCGGGCCAAATGCCCAGCCAACACGTACACCTGTTGCAGCAAAAGCTTTTGAAATACCATCAATAAAAATTGTGTATTTACGCATTTCAGCATTTAATGAAACAGGGTTATAATGCTTAATGTTGCCATAAGTTAAACTCCAATACATCTGATCAAACATCAGGTATAATTTCTTTTCATCTTTTTTACGCTTATTATTTTCAGCAACAACAAGCTCACAAATTTCTGTAAGTGCTTTTTTAGTAAGTGTTGTACCTGTTGGATTTTGCGGCGTACATAAACAAATGAGTGAAGCATTATCAATATTTTTTGCAATGTCTTCAGCGGTTGGCATAAAATTATTTTCAGGCAAAGTTTCAATTACGCCATGCTTTGCTTTATTAAGATTTGTATAATGATTATTATTCCATGATGGCACAGCATAAATTACTTTATCATCTTCATTCACCAGCGCTTTAAATAAAGTATATATCAAAGGTCGTCCGCCAGATGCTACAAGAATTTCAGGCAGTGAATAGTCAAGCTGTTCCCAGTTTTTTAAATAAGCAGAAATAGATTCGCGTAAATCTTTAACACCTTCTGCAGGCGGATAATTAGTATGATGTTCCTGGTAACTTTCAATTATAAGCGCTTCTAATTCTTTTGGTATTGGAAAAATCTCAGGATCAAAATCGCCAATAGTAAAATTATAAATATTCTCACCTTTTTTTTGGCGCTCACTAATTGCATTACCAAGTTTTACAATTTCACTTCCTACCATTGTTTCAGCCAGCTCACTTAATTTTTCCATGCTTTCTATTTGCTGCAAAAATAAGGTTTGAAGTTTTAGCAGTTTATTCTGCGTTATGTCAAGAACAAATAAGATTGCGTATTATTTTTTTGCTGCTTGTTTTTCTTTAAAAATTTTTATATAATTTTTTGTGAAATCACTTAATACAAGTTTACCGCTAATTGCAGCACGCTCATATAAATGATTGTCCCAATGTTCTGTGCCTTGCCATAAAATTTTTTTTAATTCCATCATCGCAAACTGGCTGTTATGCAATAGAGAAGAAGTTAAAGATTGAATAGATTCATCAAGACTTTCAGTAGAATGATGCAACTCTAAATATAAACCTTTGCGATGCGCCCAATCTGCACTTCGCCATGATGCCGCATCAATACTAAGCTGACTAAAAAAAGATATACCAATTTTTCGTTCGATAGCCGGACCTACAACAAAAGGTCCAATACCCAAAGAAAGCTCACTTAGTTTTACATCAGCACTTTCTACTGCAAAAGCGTAATCACATGCCGCAGCAATTCCAACACCACCACCAACACATTTGCCATGTATTCTGCCGATGACAAATTTTGGACATTTACGTATAGCATTTATCACATTTGCGAAACCAAGAAAAAATTTAGTTCCTTCAGTTTCATTCGTAATTTTCATTAATTCATCGAAAGATGCACCTGCACAAAAAACTCTGTCACCTGCACTTCGCAGTATTATTATTTTGCAATTATTTTCTATTCCTGCAAAATGAATTTCCTGAGCTAATTCTTTTAAAATTTTCCCCGGCAATGAATTGCTTTGCGGATGATAAAATTCAATTGTAGTTATGCCCTGATGTGTTTCTGATTTTACATAACCATCATTAATCTCGTACATCATTTTTAAATTTTTATTGATTATGTTTTGCAACCATTGTTAATATTGTAGCAATGCCAACCTGTTCATTTGTCTCATCAAACATTTCAACCAACCATTTCACAATTCCTTTTTCAATATCATCACCTCTTTTAAAATCTTCAGGATTATTAATTACTCTTTTATCATTTGGTAATTTTTCTTTACAGGTAAATTTTATATAAATTTCAGCGCCGGAATAAACAGGCTTCGTAAACCGCAATTCATCAATTCCATAATTTAATAACACAGGATTTTTTTCATAACTTTCAACAAACAAGCCAGCGGCAATACTCATAATAAAATAGCCATGTGCAACCTGCTGTTCAAACATAGTTCCATCAAAATCTGCTGTTTTAATATGTGCATAAAAATGGTCGCCGCTTAAGTTGGCAAACCGATCAATATCTTCAGCAGTAATTATTCTTTTTTTTGTAATGATTTGGTCGCCGATGTTTAATTCTTCAAAATATTTTTTAAATGGATGTACATCACTTGCATTTCCTTTTGCGTGTTGCTGATAAACGTTTGTAATGTTTGTGATTGATGTTGGCGAACCTTGAATAGCTACACGTTGCATATAATGTTTTACACCACGAACGCCACCCATTTCTTCGCCGCCTCCCGCCCTGCCTGGTCCACCGTGAACTAACATTGGCAATGGTGAACCATGACCTGTACTTTCTTTTGCGCAATCTTTATTCAACACCAAAATTCTTCCGTGATGCGTGCCTGCACCAAGCACATATTGTTTCGCAATTATATCTTTTGCAGTAACGATTGAAGAACACAAAGAACCTTTTCCCATCTTACTTAAAGCAATTGCTTCATCAATATTTTTATAAGGCATGATGGTGCTAACAGGTCCGAATGCTTCTACTTCGTGAACATCATTTGAAGCAAATGGTTTTTCATTCAGCAGTAATAAAGGGGAAAGAAATGCGCCTTTATTAGAATCAGCATCTATTACTTCAACACTATCTAATGAACCATAAATTATTTGTGATGAAGCAAGCAATTTTTGCACCTGTTGTTTTACTTCATTGCGTTGCGATTGTCCAACAAGCGAACCCATTCTCACTTTATCATTTAATGGATTGCCAATAACAGTTTGCGATAAAGATTTTTTAAGTGATTTCCATACATCTTCTATTTTATTTTCAGGCGCAAAAATCCTGCGGATAGCTGTACATTTTTGCCCGGCTTTCGCCGTCATTTCTTTTCTTATCTCTTTAATAAAAATATCCCACTCTGTATCTTGCGGTGTTACATCATCACCTAACACAATACAGTTTAAACTATCTGCTTCCATATTAAACGGAACAGATTCATTTAAAATTCTTTCATGTTTTTTTAATTTTAATGCAGTTGTTTTTGAACCTGTAAAAGTTATTACATCCTGCGATGTTACATGCTCTAAAAGATCGCCAACATTACCGCAAATTAATTGCAGCGCGCCTTTTGGAAGAATGTTTGAATTGATGATCTCTTTAACTACAGCTTCGGTTAAATAACTTGTAACTGTTGCCGGTTTTACAATTGCCGGAACGCCGGCAAGCCAGTTAACCGCAACTTTTTCCAACATGCCCCACACAGGAAAATTAAATGCGTTTATATGAATAGCAACACCCTCTTTCGGCACCAAAATATGATGCGCCATAAACGTATTATTCTTACTAAGATTAATGCCTTCTCCATCTGCAGCAAAACTTTCATTTCCAAATTTTTTGCGCAATGATGCATAAGAAAATAAATTACCAATACCACCTTCAATATCAATCCAGCTATCAGCTTTTGTAGCGCCGGTTTTATAAGAAATTGCATAAAATTTTTCAAGATGATTTTGCAAATGCATGGCAACAGCACGTAACATTCTGCCGCGTTCATGAAAAGTTAGTTTGCGCAAATTTGTATTACCTACTTCGTGCGCATAATCAATCATAGCTTTAAAATCTAAACCTTGTGTTGTTGCTAATGCAATTGTTTCACCTGTTACTGCATTGTATAATAATTGCCCATCGCCATCGCCTTGTATCCATTTATTCGCAACAAAATTTTCAAGTTTATTCATACAGTAATTTTCAAGGCAAAATTAATGGGAGAAATTTTTTAAGTGCCGAAAGTTATAGATTCTTCACGAATGAAATTTGGAAGTATATTTAGCGCTTATAAAATTTTATGCCTAACGAAATATTTGTTATACAGTTTGAATTTATTTACAAAGCACTTGCATTAAATATTGAAAATATTACACAGGAAGAATCTGTAATATTTCCTGATGCAGGTGGCAATTGTATGAACTGGATGCTTGGTCATATTCTCGACTATCGTAACAGAATGCTTGCACTCTTAAACCAGGAAATGATTTGGGATAAAAAAGCAATAGTTTGCTATAAGCGCGGTTCAAATGCTGCTGCCGAAAAAGATAACTTCTTACAATGGCCGCAGCTTTTAAATTATTTAGGATTTACATACGAGCTAATTTTTAAAACATTAAAAGAAGCAGAAATTTCTGAACCGGATAAAATAAAATCGTTTGCTCAACTGCTTGCCCACGAATCTTATCACACAGGGCAAATTGGTTTATTAAGAAGAGTTTTGGGAAAAGAAGGGAAATTAAAATAAGGTTTGATGAAAGTACTTATTGACAACATTCGCGAACTTTTTGCATCTTACATAAAACAATCGCCGCAAAGCATTGAACAATTGCCGCGCAGTGGAAGCGATCGCATTTATTACAGAATATTTCATGATAGTAACAGTTTTATTGCTACTTATAATCTTAACACAAAAGAGAATAAAACTTTCATTGCATTCAGCAATCATTTCAAACAAAAAAATTTACCTGTACCCGAAATTCTTTTTGTAAATGATGAAACAACAACTTACCTGCAGCAGGATCTTGGAACCGTTTCGCTGCTTGATATTTTAGAGAAAAGCGGTCATAATAATTATGTATTTGATCTTTATAAAAAAAGCCTTTACTGTCTTGCGCAATTACAGGTTAATGGCGATAAAGATTTGGATTATGATATATGTTTAACTGCAAAGGAATTTGGTAAGCAGGCGATACTTAGCGATCTTTTATATTTTAAATATTATTTTTTAGATACGCTGCAATTGCCTTACGATAAGCAGGCAATGATGGATGATTTTGATGCGCTCTCCATCTATCTTACAAAAACAGAATATAAATATTTTATGTTCCGTGATTTTCAAAGCCGTAATATAATTATTAATAATGATGAAGTTTATTTTATAGATTTTCAGGGTGGCATGAAGGGCGCTTTGCAATATGATGTTGCGAGTTTATTATGGCAGGCAAAAGCAAAACTGAACGAAGAGTGGAAAAATAATTTGCTTCATTATTACCTTGATGTAGTTGATGAACTTTTAGCAAAGCCTGTTGACAGAAATATTTTTATTGGTCAGTATGATGGTTATGTGTTGATACGTTTATTGCAAGTATTGGGCGCTTATGGTTTTCGTGGTTTGTTTGAACGCAAGGCATATTTTCTCACCAGCATTCCATTCGCCTTAAAAAACCTAAAACGCTTTTTGCAAAATAATCGCGTAGGTATTGTAACACCTGAATTATGCCGAATGCTGGATATAATTACCGGCACAGAAATTATTACAAGGTTTGAACCTTTTCAGGCAGATGAACAAACGAATCTTATTGTTAGCATTAATAGTTTTTCATACAAAAAAAATATTCCTGCAGATGAAAGCGGCAACGGTGGCGGTTTTATTTTTGATTGCAGAAGCTTGCTTAATCCGGGAAGATTTGAAGAATATAAAACATTAACCGGCAACGATAAAAAGGTGATGGATTTTTTGGAGCAACGTACAAGAACAAACGATTTTTTAAATGGTGTATATGATATAATTGATATTTCGGTAGAAGATTATATTAAAAGAGGATTTAAAAACCTGATGATAAATTTTGGATGTACCGGCGGTCAACACAGAAGTGTGTACGCTGCAGAACAAACAGCAAAGCATTTGATAAATAAATACAACCTGAAAGTGAACGTACAGCATTTAAACGAAGCCAATTGGGTAAAAGAAATTGCTGAAAATAAATCTGCAATATGAAAGCAATGTTGCTGGCTGCAGGTTTCGGCACACGTTTAAAACCATTTACAAATCATCATCCTAAAGCACTTGCTATTATTAATGACAAAACGTTACTTCAACACAACATTGAATACCTGCAACAGTTTAATATCTATGATGTAATAATTAATGTGCATCATTTTGCAAAACAGATTATTCAAACAATAAAAAAAAATAATGCCTGGGGCAGCAATGTGGTTGTATCTGATGAAACAGATGCGATATTGGAAACAGGCGGCGGCTTAAAACGTGCCGGTTGGTATTTTAAAGAAGAAGAAAATTTTGTGCTGATGAATGTAGATGTGCTTACTGATCTATCGTTAGATAAAATAATTTTTTTTCATCAGGATAATAAACCTTTAGCAACACTTGCAACCACTAACCGCGAAACATCACGCTATTTTTTATTTAATAAAGAAAATATTTTGTGCGGATGGGAAAATGTAAAAACAGGCGAAGAAAAAATTATACGCGAAGAAAAAGATCTGCATCGAAAAGCATTTAGCGGTATTCATGTTATTAATAAAAGTATATTTCCTTTAATGCAGCAAAAAGAAATAAAATTTTCTATGGTTGATGTTTATCTTTCTTTATGTGCTGAAAACAAGATTTTATCTTTCGATCACTCAACAACAAAATTTATAGATGTAGGCAAACCTGAAAGTTTACAAAAGGCTACACAGTTTTTTTCTAATGATTTTAAATAAGTTAAACCTTTACATCATTTAGCAGGCAGGGTTAAAATTGTTATATTTGCGCCCAATTTCTTCGATTTGATGGGTACATTTTAACTTATACAATAACGCCTTCAGTTTAATTATGATGAGGGCGTTTTCATTTAGGTATGTGACTCAGAGGGCGAAGCTATATATTTACATTTGTACACTTTTATGTTGATGCACAAAAAATTAATCAAACGAATTTTAAGTTTTATCGTATTTTTTTTACTAACTGTTGCTTCTGCAAAAGCCCAGGATTTACTGCGTAATTATGATTTAAGTACGGTTAAAGTAGATAAGCTTTCAGATGCAGATATCGCAAAACTTAAACAGCAGTTGAATACTTCTGGCTTAACAGAAGAGCAGGCAGAACAAATCGCTATTTCTAAAGGAATGCCTGTAACGGAAGTGCAAAAACTTAGGTTGAGATTGCAACAGGTTAATACAACAACGTCTGGTCAAAATAATCAAAACAGAAGCCAGTATAACAAACAACTTAACAACAGGTATAACAATAATAATATACAGGATACTTCTCAAAATCCAAATAATTTTTTTGATACAACACAAAGAAAACCTATAATAAATCCACGCATTTTTGGTGCAGAAATATTTAATAATACTGCGTTGAACTTTCAGCCAAATATACCTGTTGCAACACCTTTAAATTATATAATTGGCCCGGGCGATCAACTAAATATAAACGTTTATGGTGTTCAGGAAACAAGCATACCTGTTACTGTTTCGCCTGAAGGAAATATTATCGTTCCAAATGTTGGGCAAATGCAGGTTTCAGGTTCAAGCATTGAAAATGCTACACAAAAAATAGCGTCTTTAATGAGCCGCACTGCTTATACATCGTTGCGTTCCGGCGCTTCTAAAGTTAGTATAACTGTTGGGCAAATAAAGAGTATAAGTATTACTGTTATTGGCAGCAATAAACCTGGTAATTATACAGTTCCATCTTTAGCAACAGCATTTAATGCATTGTTTATTGCAGGCGGCCCATCAGAATTTGGAAGCTTTAGAAAGATAGAATTGATAAGAAATAATCAACTCTACAAAACAATAGATCTATACAGGTTTCTTGTAAACGGAGATCAAAGCGATAACATTACACTGCAAAATAATGATGTGATAAGAATACCATCTTATAAAACAAGGGTGATTATTGATGGTTATGTAAAACGCCCCGGTATTTTTGAAATGCTGCCCGGCGAAACACTCGAAAACCTGCTTACCTATAGTTCTGGATTTACTGACAGCGCTTATACATCATCTGTAAAGATTGTTCAGTTTACCGGTAAAGAACTAAGTGTAAAAGATGTTAGCGCTGCAAATTTTGGCAATTATAAAATGCAGGGTGGCGATAGCGTAATTGTAAGTAAAGTAATTAACCGTTACACAAACAGGATTTCCTTAACAGGTGCTGTTTACAGGGAAGGAATTTATGAATTAACAGATGGGATGACACTTAAAGATCTTATAACTAAAGCAGATGGTTTGCGCGAAGATGCTTTTATGCAACGTGCTCAAATTTTCAGGCTTAAAAATGATCTTACAAAAGAGATTTTAGCATTTAATCCGATGGATACAATCAGCGAAAAAAGTATTTTATTAAACCGCGAAGATTCAGTTGTAATAACATCCATATTTGATTTGAAAGATCAATATTATATTTCTGTTTTAGGCGAAATAAGAAATCCCGGCTATTACGATTACCGCGACAGTATTACATTAAAAGATGTTATACTTCAGGCAGGTGGATTTACAGATGCTGCTTTTCCTGAAAGAATAGAAGTTGCAAGATTAATTCGCCGCGACACACTTACTGCGCAGGATGTAAGAGCAAGTTTGATTATCCAGGTAAATGATATGAATGAACTGGCTTCAGCACAAAAAAATATTACTTTACAACCATCCGATATTGTAACTATTAAACGTAAACCGGGTTATACAACTTTTCAATCCATTATCGTTTCCGGCCAATTGCAATATCCGGGACCATATGTGTTGGAAAAAAGAGAAGAGCGCGTTAGCGATATTATAAAAAGGGCAGGTGGTTTTACGCCGGAAGCATATTTTGAAGGTGCTTATATTAAGCGATATAATTTTGATGATAAAGAAACACAAGCCCGGCAACAGGTTATTTCAAACCTTGGCGAACAGCTAAACGATTCGAGCAATAATCTTTTGCAACAGCAACAAAAAAACCAGTTTGATCAAATCCCTTTGGACATTAAAAAAATTCTCGTATTACCGGGTTCGCCTGAAGATGTTGTATTAGCTTCCGGCGATGAATTAATTGTTCCGAAATACAATGCACAGGTTAAAATAAGCGGAAGTGTTTTATTTCCTACGCTTATTCCTTATAATGAACACTATAACCTTAAAGATTATATATCATCAGCCGGCGGAGTGGCAGAAAATGGAAGAAGAAGCAGAACTTATGTTGTATATGCAAATGGCAAAGCTGCTACTACCCGTGGCTTTTTATTCTTTAAAAGCAAACCGGATATTAAGCCCGGCGCACAAATAATAGTTCCTGCAAAAGAAGAAAGGCGAAAACTTTCAACAGGCGAATTTATTGGTATTGCCAGTGCCCTTGCGTCGCTGGCTGGAGTGGTAATCGCAATACTTCGTAATTAATGTTATCTATAATTTTTTTAATAGAAATTGTAAATGAATAACCCGGAACAGGAAGTTAGCCTTAAGGATATAATAAAAAGGATAAAACAAATTACGGCATTTCTGCTTTCTAAATGGATAATAATTGTGCTATTTGGAATTGTTGGTGGTGTGCTTGGATTATTATATGCATGGAATTCCAAACCTAAATATAGTGCTACTTTAAATTTTGTTCTTTCTGAAACTTCTTCCGGTGGAAATTTATTAGGGCTTGCTAACCAGTTTGGAATTAACCTTGGTAATGATAACGATAATGTTTTTTCAAGCGATAATATTATCGCACTAATGAAATCGAGAAGAATGGTGCAACAAGCGCTTTTTGGCAAACCGCTTAACAGCAAAAAATCTCTTTTAAATATTTATGTAAATGACAATAAATTAAATGAATCCTGGCAGCAAAACGTGCGGACAAAGTATGCTTATCCTTTTCCTGAAAATGAAGATGCAATGACGTTGGTGCAAGATAGCCTTGCAAGAAATATTTACACTTCAGTTGAAACCAACATATTAGATATATCGCAGCCTGATAAGAGTCAAAGTATTTATATAATAACCAGTACGTCTTCAAATGAATTATTTTCTTATTATCTTACTAAATACCTGGTTGATTTTACCTCCGGATTTTACATTTCTACTAAAACAAGTACAGCCAAACAAAATTTATCTATGCTTCAGCATGAAGCGGATAGTATAAGGAGAGCCTTAGGTGGCGCAATAACTTCAGCAGGTTCGCAAACAGATTATACATTTAATCTAAATCCTGCTTACCAGGTTCAAAGGTCATCAGCACAACAAAGCCAGGTTAGCGCAACAGCATTAGGGCAAGCTTATGGCCAGGTTTTACAAAGTCTTGAAATTGCAAAAATTACTCTGCAAAAGGAAACACCGCTTTATCAGATAATAGATGCACCTACATTGCCTTTGGAAGCAATTAAACCCGGTAAACTTACTTCCATTATACTGGGTGGAATTTTAGGCGGATTTTTAATATGCGGCATATTGCTGGTAATAAAGGCATACAAAGTATTTACTTAATCACTTATTTATTTTTGATGTTTGAACTTAATAATAAAAGTATTCTTATTACCGGCGGTACCGGTTCTTTTGGTAAAGCATTTGTAAAAACCGTATTATCAAAATGGCCGGATATAAAAAGGATGGTTATTTATTCCAGAGATGAGCAGAAACAATACCAGATGGCAATGGATTACCCATTGCAGAAATATCCGCAGATTCGGTTTTTTATTGGTGATGTAAGAGATTTTGAACGTTTGAAAAGAGGATTAAAAGGTATTGATTATGTAATACATGCGGCGGCAATGAAGCATGTACCTATTGCAGAATATAATCCGATGGAATGTGTAAAAACTAATATTCTTGGTGCTGAAAATATTATTAATGCCTGTCTTGAAACTAACGTTGAAAAGGTTGTTGCACTTTCAACAGATAAAGCTGCGGCGCCTATAAATTTGTATGGCGCTACCAAACTTGCATCAGATAAATTATTTATTGCTGCCAACAATATACGCGGATCAAACCCAATAAAATTTTCTGTAGTTAGATATGGAAACGTTATGGGTTCAAACGGCTCAGTAATTCCTTTCTTTTTAAATAAAAGAAAAGAAGGTATATTACCTATTACTGATGCTACAATGACAAGGTTTAATATTTCACTAAGTGAAGGTGTTGATATGGTTTTACACGCATTGGAAACAGCCTGGGGCGGTGAATTGTTTGTTCCAAAAATCCCTTCTTATAAAATTACGGATGTAGCAACTGCAATTGGTCCAAATTGTAAACAGGAGATTGTGGGTATAAGACCGGGGGAAAAAATTCATGAAGAAATGATCACCGCTTCAGATTCTTTTTCAACTTATGATCTTGGTAAATATTATGCAATACTTCCGCAATTACATAGCTGGAATCTGGAAGATTTTATGCAGCATTTTAATGCAAAAAAAGTACAGCCGGGATTTAATTATAACTCAGGTGAAAATAGTGAGTTGCTAAGTGTTGAAGACATAAGAACATTGATTAAACAACATGTTGAGCCAGATTTTGAAGTGTAGAAAACTATGCGAAAAGTATTAATTACCGGTGCCGCAGGTATGCTTGGCTCAAAAATGATAAAATGCATTACGAACGATAGCAATTACAAGGTGTTTGGTACAGGCAGAACCAACATTCAGTTACCCGGCAATTATATACAGGCAGATCTTTTAAATGATGATGAAACAGAAAAGTTGCTGCAATATGTGCAGCCTGATATTATTATTCACTGTGCAGCAAATATAAATCTAAATGATTGTGAATTAAATGCTGATAAAGCTCATAAAATTCATGTAAATGTTTCTGCGAAACTTGCATCATTTAAACCTTCTGTTTGCAGGCTAATTTATATTTCAACAGATTCAGTTTTTGATGGTTTAAGAGGAAATTATACGGAAGAAGATAATCCGCAACCATTAAATATTTATGCAGCTACAAAATTAGAAGGAGAGCAGGTTGTGCTTAGAAACAATCCAAATTGTTTGATAATAAGAACAAATATTTATGGATTTAATGCTCAAAAAAAAAGCAATTCATTATTTGAATGGGCATATGAAAATTTAAGCGCAGGAAATATAATTACCGGTTTCAGCGATGTTTTATTTAACCCTTTATATACAGGGCAATTGGGTGACGTTATTTTCAATAGTATTCAAAAAAATATAACAGGAATTTTAAATGCAGGTTGCGCAGAAAAAGTTTCAAAATATAATTTTTTATTAGAGATTGCTGAAATATTTGGTTTTGATAAATCATTAATAAAGGATGGAAGTTCAGATCAAATTACAACCAACCTTAAAAGACCGAAAAACACAACTTTAAATATTGATGCTTTAAATAAATTACTTGGCAAAAAATATCATTTAGTTGATGGAATCAATCAATTAAAAAAGGATTATTCTAATAAAAAAAATGCTCATGAGCATATATATCAATAACAAAGAATTTTCTCAAAAAGGCCCCTTGTATTTTATAGCAGATGTTGGTGCAAATCATGATGGCGATATTAACCGTGCACTGCAATTGATTGAGCTTGCGAAAGAAGCTGGTGCTGATGCAGCAAAGTTTCAGAACTTTAAAGCCGGTACAATCGTTAGCCGCAAAGGCTTTGAAAATATTGGCCAGCTTTCTCACCAGGCATCCTGGAAAAAATCTGTGTATGAAGTGTATGAAGATGCGAGTGTTTCTCATGATTGGACAGCAATTTTAAAAAAGAAATGCAACGATGTTGGAATAGATTATTTTACCAGCCCTTATGATTTTGATTCTGTAAATCATGTTGACCAATATGTTGATTTATATAAAATAGGTTCCGGTGATATAACATGGATTGATATAATTGAATTTATTGCAAAAAAAAACAAGCTGGTTCTTTTAGCAACAGGCGCATCAAACCTTGATGATGTGCAGCGTGCAATGAGTGCGTTACAACAGCATACAAAAGATATTGTATTAATGCAATGCAATACAAATTATACAGGCAGTACTGATAATTTTAATTATATCAACCTGAATGTTTTAAAAGTTTTTAAAAAATTTTATACAGATGTTTTATTAGGCTTGTCAGATCATACACCCGGTCATGCAACTGTTTTAGGTGCAATTGCACTTGGAGCTACTTTTATTGAAAAGCATTTTACTGATGATAACAGCCGTACCGGGCCTGATCATAAATTTGCAATGAACCCGGTTACCTGGAAAGATATGGTGGACAGATCGAATGAATTGTTTTTATCGCTTGGTGATGGCATTAAACGCATTGAAGAAAATGAAAAGAAAACGGTACTTGTACAGCAACGCGCTTTACGATATACTGAAAATTTTTCTGCAGATTATGTTATAAGTGATAAAGATATTTTTCCGTTGAGACCATATTCTGCGCAGGGCTTGCATCCTTACGAAAAAGATGACGTAGTAGGAAAAAAATTATCTGCAGATGTAGAAGCAGATCAGTTGGTAAGGCTTCAAGATTTTACATCATGATAAAAGGAAAACTTACTGGTTTGAGAGCTGTGGAAAGCAGTGATCTTGAACAATTAAAACACTGGCGTAATATTCCTGAATTCAGAAGAAATTTCAGGGAAGTAAGAGAACTGAATAATGATAACCAGCAAAAATGGTTTCAATCATTACAAAATAATCTCACGCGAGATTATATGTTTTCAATTGTTGACTTAAAAGATGAAAGTTTAATTGGCGCCTGCGGTTTATTATATATTAACTGGATAATTCGTTCAGCAGATTTTTCTTTTTACATAGGAAAAGATGAAGCTTATATGGATGCTAAAGGATATGCAGAAGATGCTGTACAATTGTTGTTAAATTATGGGTTCAATAACTTGAACTTGCATAAAATATGGATGGAGCTGTATGAATTTGATGAAAAGAAAATAGAGTTTTTTCAACAAAAATTCAATTTTAAAAAAGATGCGTTTTTAAGAGATAATTGTTTTGAAGATGGAAAATACTATAATTCATATATCATTTCATTGCTTCAACCTGAGCATAAATTTTAATGAATAAAAGCCACAATATCGCAATCATTCCTGCACGTGGCGGTAGCAAAAGAATTCCGCGAAAAAATATTAAATTATTTAATGGCAAACCCATTATTGCATACTCGATTGAAGCAGCTTTAAATTCAGATTTATTTAAAGAAGTAATGGTTTCAACGGACGATGAAGAAATTGCTGAAATAGCAAAAAAATATGGTGCGCATATACCTTTCTTCAGGAGCAATAAAAACTCAGATGATTATGCAACTACAATAGAGATATTGCTTGAAGTATATGAAAAATATATTGAGAGGGCAGAAGTATTTAATAACGTATGCTGTATTTACGCATGTGCACCGTTTGCATCAGGCGAAAATTTAAAAAAAGCATATTCACTATTACAGCTTCATAATGCAGATACTGTTTTTCCGGTGCTGAAGTATGGGCATCCGATTCAAAGAGCGTTGGAAAAAAAAGATAACTGCATCTCGATGATTGATGAATCAAACCTAATGGTAAGAACACAGGATCTTCAACCAAGATATCATGATGCAGGCCAATTTTACTGGTTAACTGCAACATCTTTATTAAACAAGAAAAAACTAATTACTGATAAAACTTTTGGAATGGAAGTAAACGAATTAGAAGCTCAGGATATAGATAATGAAACTGATTGGAAGCTTGCTGAGTTAAAGTATCAATTGCTGAAAAATATATAAATATTAGGATAAATACTCAAATTGAAGTTCAGATATACATTTAGTTTACCATAATTATTTTTATACTATTTATTCTATGAATTCACTCAAAAATTTATCTATCATAAAAGAACTTTATAAAAAAGGAGAGAATATTATTCAGTATCTGAAGAATGCAAATGAAGAACAGTTAAATACACCGGAATCTATTTTGATCAGTTATGATTTACAGGCAGGTTCTTATACAGAGAATTATAAAAATAATAAAGAATTTATTGAGCACTATAGCTCGCATGTAGCTCGTGTTATCGAAAAATATACAACTGAATTCGAAACTATTCTTGAAGCAGGCGTGGGAGAAGCTACAACTTTAGGAAATGTTCTTAAGTTCTTAAAGCATAAGCCCTCAATTGCATATGGATTTGATATTTCATGGTCAAGAATAAAATATGCAATGTCTTTCATTAATAATCTAAACATTGATAACTGCTCTTTTTTTACAGGTGATTTATTTAATATACCGTTAAAAGATAATGCTATAGATATTGTTTATACTTCGCATTCTATAGAACCTAATGGCGGAAAAGAAAAGGAAGCACTACAGGAGTTATATAGAATTACAAAAAATTATTTGATATTGCTGGAACCCTGCTACGAATTAGCAAATAACGATGCTAAAGAAAGAATGTTTTTACATGGATATATTACGCAATTGCAAAAAACAATTATAGAATTAAATTATGAAGTTTTAGAATTTAGAATTTTTGATTTATATGTAAATCCCCTAAACCCAACCGGCCTTACAGTAATAAAGAAAAAATCAAATGCTGATTTAAAAATTGAAAATCCATTTGCCTGTCCAATATCTAAAACAGAACTCAAATTTATTCGGGGTTCTTATTTTTCAAAAGAAAGTTTACTGGCATACCCTGTAGTAGATAATGTTCTATGCCTTTTACCAAGCAATGCAATTGTTGCTACTCATTATTTAGATCAAAAAGGTGAAGAATAGTATTTAAGAATTTTTTCTTGTAATTGCTTAATTTAAAATATTTTTAATTACAAAATTCTAACTGATTTATGCCTGCATACTATAAAAAATTTAGTTTCAGATTAAATCCATATCAAATAATTATTTTTCTATTAATATTTGTTTCTTGTAAAAAAGACGTTGTATCAACAAAAGAGCAAATTCAAAATTATAATGGCAGCCTCAAATTTGAATTTGTTCCTCAATCCATAGAAAAAATATTTGTTTCTCAAACAACATGGGAAGCAAGAACACTTAGTTATTATAATATAATTAACCAAGGCAGCAACTGGAGTATGTTTTACGGATCGTATGGGCGAAATCAATATGATTGTGATGGTTCATTTTGTTTTGCACAATCTTTAAATGGCATGCTTTGGAACAGAGCTTCCCTAAACAATAATAAAAACATTATTATTGATGGTAAGGATGATGATGGAATTACCGGCAACTTTGTATTCATTGATAGTTCTGATGTTCAATACCATTATAAAATGGTATGCTTAAAACTTGTAAACGGCGTACAAAAGACTTTTTTATATGAATCACATGATGGCTTAAGTTGGATAGTAATGAAAAAGCTTTTTGATACAAAGCAGGATTCTCAATTCAGCATGATAAACTTAAATGGCGAATATTACCTGTTTTCCCGATATAACGATAATACCAACGGTTATCAGCGTGCAATAAGCTTAGCTATTCTGGATAAAAATCTAAACGTAATAAAGCAACCTTCACTTTTACTGGAAGCTGAAGCTGATAGTTATTATCCGCATATTTATAACAGTGCTGCTTCAAAAATCAATGATTCAACAGTGCTTTTGTTACCAACATTTTTTAATGAGATTACAAGTGAAATTCGCATTAAATCAATATATACAAATAATCTTAAAGATTACTATTTGATTGATGATAACATAACAGATAAATTATTTCCTGATGGCAATGTAAATTTTGCTATTGTATCACCCGGAGTAGTACCAACAGGAGAAAAAAATACTTATTGGATTTACTATTGGGGAACAGATGCAAAACATAATAGTTTTCCATTCTCAAATAAAATTAATGTAACATACTACCGCATTAAGTTGGTTATACATTAGCACAACCAGCATGATTTGCTACAGTCAAATACATTCAGTTAAAATATCTATAGAAATAAAATGCTAACAAGTTTGCGTTAGTTAGATTGTTTCAGGAATGCAGAAAAAGAGGCTACTTCGTAATACACTTATTTACACTTTAGTACCTAAAAGCTATTTCATATTTACTTTAATTTCAACCCCGCTTATATCTCCTTATCTTACGTTAAACGATTTTGGTATTTACGGTTTAATAGTTGCTTATCTTAACATTTTTCAGATACTGGTATTACTGGGTCAAAATGTAGTTTTACAAAATGCGTTTTTTGATTACAAGCAAAAATATTCACATATCTGGCGCCGTTGTTTCGGTTTAATGATGGTTGCAGGCATTATTTCTTCCATTATACTCGGGTTAATTTTGTATATTAATATGGCTAACGTAATCGGCCACAATTTTACACCGGTTGTTTTAATGCTTAGCCTCTTTCTTATTTTTTCTCCAATCGAAATAATAGCCACCAATTATTACGTATTGCACGAAAAGCCTTTGCCTTTTGCTATATGTTCGTTTTTAACCGGGTTTATTTCAGTTATCTTAAGTGTAATAACTATAAAATATTTGCATTTAGGTTATTTGGGCTGGATAATAGCCTTGCCAGTTAATACTATTTTTATGTATGTATTTTATGGAAGAAGGCTTTTTTTTAAAGAGAAATTATATCCGCTTTTTTCATTTAAAAAAAATTTTTCTGCGCATGTGCTCAAGGTAGGATTGCCTTTTACACCACACCAGTTATCGCTTTATATTCTTGGAACGTCAGACAGGCTGTTATTAAATTTTTTTAAAGTGCCCACAGCCCAAATTGGTTTTTACAGCCAGGGATATAATTTAGGATCGTATGGTATGTTATTAATAACCGGCGTGTTCCAGGCACTTTCACGTAAGCTTCAGGAAGCTTTTCGTGGTAATGATGAAGCACACGTGTCGTTTATAAGAAAAATAATTATACTGTTGCCGCTTTCAATAAGCATTCTCATGTTTGTTGGCTCGCTTTGGATGAAAGAAGTCTTTTTTGTTTTGTATAAAAAACCGGAATTACAAACTGCTTATTCAGTTACCATTGTAGTGGCATGTTCGTATATGTTTTGGCCGATTTATTCCTTCTTTACGATTCATCTAAGCATTAAAGGCAAAACGTTTTCAATATCAAAAATTTCTTTGCTTGCCGCATTATTTAATATTGCCGGAAATTTGTTTTTTATACATCGATGGGGAATTTGGGCGGCATTAATATCTACTTATTTATCCTACGTAATTTTTGGAATCGGTGGAATACTGTATAAAGAAAACAGGCTTTCTTTAGAAAAATATATAAATATCAAAAAATTTATTGCAGGAATGATTTTTTTGAATATAGTAATGTTGATAACAGCTTATTCATTAAAAGATGCCGGTTATATATATAAGTTACTATTGTCTTCGCTTTCTATAGCAGCTTTATCTATTATATTTAAAAGAACGCTTGAACTAAAATTTAAAAAGCTTGCGTGGCTGTAGAGTTTAGTATTGTTAACAATAATATTGATTGTGTAGAATGAGAATTCTTTTCTTTAATGGTTTAAATATTACACCTCACCTTGAGAGGGAAATGGAAATTGCAACGGATCTGATCAAGGAAGGAATGGAAGTTTATTTTGTTCATTGCATTAGGGATTTAGAAACCTGTTATGCAAATCCTTCTCATACTTGGTGGATTTGCGGCAATTGCATTAAAAGAAAAAAGAAAGCGTTGAATATGCTGAAAGTGGACAATCAGCATATGCTTCATTTTCCAAAAGTTGAAATACCTGAATCTATAGTACCGGAAAAATTTGAAACACTTAATGATCTTAAGTCGTTTGTTTATGAAGGTGTTGATATTGGAATGGGCGTTGCTTCTTCTTTAATATCACTTATCCGCGATCATAACTTAGATATAGTAAAATACCAGGATCTTATCAAACGTGGTATAAGAACAGGCATTAGAGTGTACATCGCCGGCAAACAAATGCTGGATGAAATTAAACCAGATATTGTTATACTTTTTAACGGGCGCTTTTTAGAAATAAGGCCGGTTATGCGGCTTTGCGAAAGAATGAAAATTGATTTTTATACGCATGAGTTAGGCGGCGTTCTCAATACTTATCTCTATAGAAAAAACAGTACACCCCACGATATAAAAGCTATCGAAAAAGAAATTATAGAAATGTGGGGAGATGGCGGAAATGAAAAGGAAAAAACCGGTACAAGATTTTTTACTGAAAGAAGAAACAGGGTAATGCAGGGAAGTCTTGTTTTTGCAAAAAATCAAAAAAATGGATTGCTGCCAGCAGGCTTTGATATTTCAAAAAAAAATATTGTAATATTTAATTCTTCATTAGATGAATATGAAGGCATAGCCGGCTTTACGAATAAAATTTATGTGAATGATAATGTGGGAATTTATCGCATCGCAGAAAATTTAAAAAATGATGAACACATACATATTTATTTAAGAGTGCATCCCAATTTATCGGGAAAGAAAAATACGCAAATGCAGGAAATAGCTGCCGTGCGTGGCAAGTTTAAAAACCTGACAATAATTGCAGCAGAAGAAACCATAGATACGTATGCTATGATAGATGCTGCAAGCACTGTGGTAGTGTTCAATTCTACTGTTGGTGCCGAAGCATGTTTTTGGGGCAAGCCTGTTGTACTATTAGGTAATTCATTTTACAGTTTTTTGAAAGGATTTTATAAGCCAACAACACATGAAGAAGTTATAAGCTTGCTTAAAAAGGATTTGCAGCCTGCAAATAACGCAGATATTCTAAAGTATGGATATTGGGAACTTTCAAAAGGAAAACCTTATAAATATTATCAGCCTGTAACTTTATTAAAAGGAAATTTTATGGGAGAAAAAGTGAATATTCCAATCCAAGATAAACTTTTATCTTTTTTTTATCTTTAATTGTTGTATCCTTTTCTATTAGTAATTTTTATATCATAATAAGATTCCGGGATTTTACTTCTTATGAAAAATTTGTCTGAAGATTTTGTTTCTGTGGCATTAGCAGTGTACAATGGTGAAAAATTTTTACCGCAGTTATTAGCATCACTTCAATATCAAACTATACAACCTTTGGAGCTTGTAGTGCTCGATGATGGTTCAACTGATACATCTGTTGAGATTATAGAATCTTTTACTTTGTCATTTGAAAAAAAAATTTTTTCTAATGATATAAACATGGGTCCTGTATTTACTTTTAAAAAATTAACTGGTTTGTGTAAAGGTAATTTCATAGCTTTTTGCGATCAGGATGATATTTGGCTTCCTCATAAAATTGAGCAATTGCTTTTTGCAATAAAAAAAATTAATTCTGAAACACCTGCAGTTGCTTTTAGCGATTTAAGTATAATTGATGAAGAAGATAAACTTGTACACAATTCATTTTTCAAGCTCCGTTCAACAAAACCCGATAATTTTTCTTTGGATGATTTGCTTTTTGAAAATATTGTTACAGGATGTGCTTCTGTTATTAATAAGGCAATGGTAAATGAGCTTGATAAAATGCCTTTGAATGTTATGATGCATGACCATTGGATGGCTTTAATAAGTTATAGTTTTGGCAAGCATGCATTTATTAATCAACCATTGGTTTTGTACCGGGCACATGGCTCAAGTGTAACTGATAAACAAAAGGCTTCTTATTTAAAAAATTTTGTAAATCAGCTTAAAAATAAACATACTTACCTGCAAAAAAATATTCAGCAGGCAATAGAGTTTAAAAAATTATATGCTGATCAGTTAAGTAAAAAACATTTAAAAACCCTGAATAATTTTATTGCTTTAAAACAACGTTCATTTTTTTATAAAAGATTTGCAAGAGATAAGAAAAGCTTATTTAGAAAGCTTCAATAATATGCAAAGCACTAAGCTTAATATAAACAGGAGTTGGTGGGGCACTTTGGTTAATGAACCATTTACTTTTTTTGCGGGCTTTTTGCTTTTTTTAATGGTGTATTCACCCACTTATAATATGCCGCTTAAAATAGTACTGATTGCAATTCTTTTAATTTCAATTATATTTTCCCGTGTAATATTTTATAAGCTAAATGTAACCAGAGAAGTTTTTTTATGGTATGTGATTTTTATTTTTCACGGTATTTTTTTTACCATTCTTGGCTTCTTCAATCACAATAACACTTATTATATTTTACGTACAACAACTTACAATATTGTTTGGCCTATACTTTATTTTATATTCACAATCGGCTTATATAAAAAAACAACCTTGCTTTTTTTTGTAAAAGTGCTGATTATTTCAAACTTCTGTATTTCGTTGTATTTAATTGGCAGCGCACTTTCTTTGTTTGGCATTTTGCCACACATACCATTTCTTACATTTGATATGGCTGAAATTGCCTGGGATTTTGATGTTGGCCTAGCAAAAATACAGATACCTGCTATTATATCGTTGATGTTTACAATACCCTTTATTCTTGCGCTTACGCTGCTTAGTAAAAAGGAATCCTTCGGATTTAAAAAATGGTTTTTTTATTTGTCTGTTTTACTTTCTGTAATTGCTGCAATTCTTTCTGTAAGAAGAGCGTTGCTCCTGAATGTTTTATTAGGCATTGGGTTCACCATTTTTTTTTCATTTTGGGCGCATGCCGAAAGCAGGCGCATTTTATATAAAAATTTTTTTAGAATAGCTATTGCAGGTGCGGTTGTTCTCTCCGGTGTTTTTGTGTATGCTACACGTTCCGGCTTTATTGATATAGGACTTGTTTTTCAAAAATTTACAGATGTATTCGCAAGCCGGCAAAATCTTTCTGATCAAAGTGTTGCTACACGTTATGATCAGCTTGATTTACTTTTAAAATCATGGTGGCAAAAACCTTTATTCGGGCATGGACATGGGGCAGTTTCAGATTTTGTAATAAGAAGTCATGAAAAACCCTGGCTTTATGAGTTAAGCTATGCTGCACTGCTTTTTCAAACAGGAGCTATTGGCTTAACTGTATATTTTTTATTGATTGGCTGGCCAGTTTATAAAGGATTGAAGTTGATTAGAAAAGGAAATGCAGAAACTGCTCTTTTGGTTATACCACTAATTGTAGGATGCATATGCTTTCTTATTGCAAATGGAACCAATCCTTACTTACAATCTTATGATTGCATGTGGACTGTTTTTTTTCCTGTTGCTATAATTAATTATCTCATGAAACAGCAACTTGACTAATCCTTGTATAAATATTTTATTAGCTTGTTTCAACGGAGAGAAATTTATTGCTGAACAGATTAACAGCATTCTTAATCAAACTTATACAAACTGGCAACTTTACATTCGTGATGATGGTTCAAGCGATAATACTTTAGGTATAATTAAAGAATTCCAGGAAAAGAGTTTAAGAGTACATTTTATAAAGGATGACTTAGGAAATCTTGGCAGTGTTCAAAATTTCAATATGCTTCTTCAGCAAAATAAAAATGCAAAATACATTATGTTTTGTGATCAGGATGATGTGTGGCTTCCATCGAAAATTAATGATACTGTAAATGAAATGATGGCTCTTGAAAAAAAATTTTCAGAAAATATTCCGTTGCTGGTTCATACAAACTTTACATATGTTGATTCATTTTTAAAACCAATCGATTCAAAAAAAAACTTTCAGGCAACAAAAATTGAAAAACCAAATCTTGCAAATGTTCTATGTCAAAATTCAGTGTACGGCTGTACAATGATGATAAATAAAAAGCTTGTTGATGTAACCAGAATAATTCCTGTTGAAGCAGAAAATCATGATTATTGGATTGCATTAGCAGCAAGTGCTTTTGGCAAAATATGTTACTTAAATAAAAGAACAATTTTATACAGGCAACATGGAAGTAATGCTTCAACGCAATTTAATTTTAATTCATTTTCAAAACGCTTTAAACGAATTTTAATTGATAAAACGAATTTTACTGATATTGACTCAAAAGTAAAAATGGCTACTGTTTTTAAAACAACCTATTATAACAGGCTTTCAGATAATAATAAAAAAGCCATTGATGACTTTATAGCGCTTTTTAAAAAGAAGAAATTATTATTTATAATTCGGAATATAAAAAACGGTGTACGAAGGCAAACGCTCAATCAAACTTTACTATTTTATTTAACAGTTTTCTTTTCAAAAAAAAAGCGTGCTTAACAAATTGGTATTGGTATTGATTAGCTTTATACAACTATGAAACCCCAAAAAATTTTATTAAATGGATGTATGTATTCTAAAAATCCGCCGGGCGTTGGTGTAAATACAAGAGAGGCTTACAACGCACTTACTGCTAGATTAAATTCGAATGAATTAGATTATCAATTTTTTACTTATGCAAAACAAGGATTAAAAGAACCTGAAAAAGTCAGCTTAATAAAATTGCCGCTTTTTTTAGAGTTACTATTTAAACGTTTTGTGTCTTTTCACAGGCTTATCTGGAATATTTTTTTCTTGCCTGTTATTGCAAAAAAGTATGATCTTGTTTATTCATTTACAAGTCATGGAAGTCCTTTTATAAAAAACCAAATTATTACAATACATGATTTAATTTGTTTTCAATATCCCGAACAAAACAAATTTCAATACATCTATTTTAAATATATTTTACCTTCTATTATTAAATCGTGTAAAAAAATTGTAGTTATTTCAGAATTTACAAAGCAAGATGTAATTAAGCATTACAAAGTAAATCCTGATAAATTAGTGGTAATTTATTGCGGACATGATCATCTTAAAGATCTGGACACGTCAACTGAAAAAGCTGACCTTGAAGAATTGGAAAGTTTAACCGGCGGACAATCGTTTTTTTTAACCGTTGGAGCTTCACTTGCTCATAAAAATGTTGACAAAATTATTGAAGCAATGCAAGCTGTACCCGGTTATTTATTACTTGTTACAGGACCTAATAATTCGTATTATTCGCAACTTAAATTATCAACAAAAAAAAAGAATTATAAAAATATAATTTTCTTAAATTATGTTTCAGATAGTTTTTTAAAAATGTTATATAAAAATTGTGTAGCCAATGTTTATTTAAGTTCTTATGAAGGATTTGGCTCTACACCTTTAGAAGCTGCTATGAGTAATAAAATATCTGTTGTTGCTGATAAAAGTGTTTTACCTGAAATATACGGCGACTCGGTAATGTATGTAAATCCTGAAAACATTGCAGAAGTCAAAAAAACTTTTACATCAGTAGTTTCTTTAGATTTTAATGATATAGTATTTAAAGATAAATTTCCTGATCTAATTAAAAAATACAATTGGGCAAATATGGCGGATGGTATTATTAAAGAGATAATGAGCGGTTTAGATGGGTTCCAGAAAACAATTAAACCAAATAACATTCATTCATTAAATTAATGGATGCAATCATTTTATATAACACACCTAACTTTAATTAAACTAAAAATATGGAAGACATCAAGATACAGTGGAATAGAAAGCAATTAGCCGATTTAATTCTGGGTCCATTAGAAAAGCAAAAGAAAGAACTCAAAAAAGAATTCGGAAATGCCGGGCGTGTCAACTCTTGTTATATTGATAATTTACTTCCTGCAGATGTAGCTCAAACAATTTATGAAGCTTTCCCAAGTCCTGAAGAAATGGCAATTCACAAATCAATCAGAGAAAATAAACGTGTAGCTGCCCAAATGGATTTATACCATCCGCTTTTAGAAGAAATTGTTTTTGCTTTTCAGGATGCACGTATAGTTGCAATTTGTGAATATATTACCGGTATAAAAGAAATGCAGCCAGATAAACATTTATATGCAGGTGGCATCAGTTTAATGAGTGAAGGGAATTTTCTAAATCCTCATTTGGATAATTCTCACGATAACGATAGAGAAAATTATCGTGTACTTAATTTGCTGTATTATGTAAGCGCTGAATGGAAATTAGAAAATGGCGGCAATCTTGAGTTATGGGATCATGGTGTAAAAAATGAGCCTCGTACAATTGTTTCAAAATTTAACCGGCTTGCATTGATGATCACTAACAAATCATCATATCACTCGGTAAGTAAAGTTGTTGTAAATAAAAAAAGATGCTGCATTTCAAATTATTATTTTTCAAAAGTGCCGGCAGATAAGAATAATTATTTTCACGTTACTTCCTTTTATGGCCGGCCAGAAGAATCTATGAAAAGTGTAGCGCTAAAAATAGACAGAACCTTTAGAAATTTTGTTAGAAAAATTACCGGAAAGCGTCTCGTTGAAACAAAACATATCTACAAAAAAGAACATGATGCAAATTCTAAATAGGATTATAAATTTTAATTTAGGCTTATAACTTATAACAATCTAATAAGTCATAGTTATACATTATTGTTTAATTAACCAGGTTGTAATTATGCAATCTTATCCAAACATGTTTAGTATTATTCTTAAAAGAGAAATGTTATGAATAAGAATCCGTCTCAAAAAGTGAAACAAATTATGTTTTGTTTATTATAAAATGGTACACATTTTTATTTATCTTATTGAAGTCTAATATATTATTTTCACAAGACACTTCAATTCTAAAAAATAATGAGATTGTTTCTTATCTGGCAAACACCTTTCCGGATAAAATAAGCAACGTTATTGTTAATAAAAGCAATGTTATAATAGAAGGAAATATTTCAGGCATCTCCAAAAATCTTTATTTGTGTGAGTTGCGCATGTTTGATGAAACAAAGATTATAAAAAAAGATTTTGTATCTGTTACACCAATCAATGCAAATAATTCCAGTTTTCGGATTCAACTTCAAAGAACAGCCACTTCTCAAAAAAAAACATATGACAGGCTTTATTCACGATGGATTATCACTGTTAAAAATGGTGATAGTTACAAAGCACAATCGTATGCACATTATGCAGAAGATATAAATGATGCAGCCTTGCAATATTTGCCCGAGGAAAAACCAAGTGGAAAGAAAGGTCTTGAAGGATTTTTCCAGGAAAGCAAGGAATCAGATTTAAAAGATCTCGATATTAAGAATGTAACTGTGAACATTACTTTGCCACAAGTTATAAGCCTTGAACCTACAAACTACTCTTATAGTTTTGATGGTGAAACATACTATATGAGCCCGAAAGCTATTGAGCGTTATGACAGGGAATTTAAATTGTGCAGAGACGAAAATGTTTTTGTTTCTGCGGTTATTCTTATTCAGCAAGATATTCCTGCAAATATAAAATCTATTCTTGTTTATCCGGGCGCTAACGCCGGAAGGCAAAGTATGGGAAATCTTGCTTCACTTCAGGGGTTTAACTATTATGCAGCACTTATTGGATTTTTGGCCGAAAGATATAGTAGGCCGGATAAACAATATGGCCGTATTTCAAACTGGATTATTCATAATGAAGTTGATAATGGAATTTACTGGGCAAATGCAGGCACTGCTAAAATGGAATATTACACAGAATTGTACGACCGTTCTATGCGAACAGTTTATTATACAGTACGGCAGTTTAACCCGGCTGCAAAAGTTTTTTTATCATTGACACACGCATGGGCAACTACTGTTCAACCGATATTTTATTCCCCTAAAAAAATGCTTGCATTTTTTAATGAAATGAGTGAAAAACAGGGAGATTACGAATGGGGCATTGCATATCATCCATATCCGGAAGATATATTTAATCCCGTTTCATGGACTGATAAAGATGCAACAATGGATTTAAATACAACTAAAGTAATTACTCCAAAAAATATTGAATTGCTTGATACATGGATGCGTATGAAACCCCATTTATATAATGGACAGAAAGTTCGTACACTTTTGCTTTCAGAGCAGGGCGTAAATTTAAAGTCATATAGCCAGGAAGACATGCGTATTCAGGCAGCTGGTCTTGCATATATGTGGAAGAAATGTTCCCGTTTGCCAAGTGTTGAATCTTTTGACTATCACGCTCAGGCAGATAGTAAAAATGAGAATGGATTGAAACTAGGCTTATGGACTAATATATTAGGTACGATAGCAACGCCTGCCAGAAAAAAAACTTCATGGTATGTTTATCAAAAGGCAGAAACTGCTTCTGAAGATAGTGCATTTGCATTTGCACTTCCTGTTGTTGGCGTTACTAATTGGGCACAGTGTTACAATAAAATATCACTAACGGCATTGCCATGCACAGTAACATTTAACGTTAAAAGGAATGGTAATATTTTAAATGATGTTTCAATCTATTTTGATGGTGAAATGCATAAAACTATAAATGGCGAAGCAACATTTTATAATGTAGCAGCCTTACCTGAAAGCCGTGTTTGTGTAGCAAAAATAAATGGAAACGTAGTTTTCAAAAGTCAGCAAATAATGATAACAAAAACTCAAGCTATTTCAATTAATGTTAATTAAACTGTTTTAGCAAATATGTTTTAAGTGTGATTTAGATAGATATTTCAAATGCACCAAATAACTTGTTCGATAGTACTTTATAAAAATGATGCTGAATTTTTAATAAAGACCATTTCCTCTGTAATAAATAATAATTTAAAACTAAAACTATATTTAATTGATAATTCTCCGACACCTGAATTAAAAATTACACTTTTCGAATTTATTAAAGATGATAGAATAATCTACATTTTCAACAATAAAAATCTCGGTTATGGCAAAGCGCATAATATAGCATTAAAAAATAGTGTTCATGAATCTTCATATCATCTTATTTTAAATCCGGATGTTGAATTTGATAAAGGAGTACTTGAAAAAATATATAGTTTTATGCAGTTGCATAAAACTGTTGGACAATTATTGCCAAACGTACTTTACAATAATGGAAAACTGCAAAAACTTTGTAATTTATTACCACAGCCGTTAAATCTTATAAGCAGGCGTTTTTTTAAAAATACCAGTTGGGCAAGAAAATTAAATGATGAATATGAATTGAAGGGATTTAATTATGACCAGTGTTTGAATATTCCAAACCTTTCCGGTTGTTTCATGTTTTTACGTACAAATATTTTAAAGCAAACTGGTTTTTTTGATGAACGCTATTTTATGTACATGGAAGATGTAGATCTATGCAGAAGAATTCATGCAATTTCTAAAACTATTTTTTTCCCTGATGCAAGTATAATTCACGGTTTTGAAAAAGAATCTTACTCAAACAAAATCGTTTTACGATATCATATTCATTCTGCAATAAAGTATTTTAATAAATGGGGTTGGGCATTTGATAAAGAAAGAAAAAAAATTAACCGACGAATATTAGATGAAATCAATAAGGATAATGATGTTGAAAAATCTGCTTTTAAAAAAGATATAATATTAAAAGATAACTGCTAAAAATTTACTCACTCACTAAAAAAAATAAAGCGTTTAACCAATGCAAATTTATTAATTGAATAAAAAATTTACGTTTGCAACTTTATGAATAAAAACATTTTAATAACAGGTGGCGCAGGTTTTATAGGTTCGCATGTAGTTCGATTATTTGTAAATGAATATCCGGATTACAAAATTGTAAATCTCGATGCGCTTACATATGCAGGTAATCTTGAAAATTTAAAAGATGTTGAACATGCATCCAATTATTTTTTTGAGCATGCAAATATTTTAGAGCCGAGTGCTTTACAAAACATTTTTGAACAGCATAATATTACAGATGTAATTCACCTGGCAGCAGAAAGCCATGTTGATCGTTCCATACTTTCTCCAATGGATTTTATTTATACCAATATAATAGGTACAGTAAATCTTTTAACGGCTGCAAAAAATTATTGGAAAGAAAATTTAAATGCACATCGTTTTCATCATGTTTCAACAGATGAAGTGTATGGAACATTGGGCGATGAAGGATTTTTTACGGAAGAAACAAGTTATGCTCCAAACTCACCTTACTCTGCAAGCAAGGCTTCATCAGATCATTTTGTGCGGGCTTATGGCGAAACTTTTCACATGCAATATGTAGTTACTAATTGCTCAAACAATTACGGACCCAATCATTTTCCTGAAAAATTAATTCCGCTTTTCATTAACAATATCATTCATAAAAAACCTCTGCCTGTTTATGGTAGAGGTGCTAATACAAGAGATTGGTTGTATGTAATTGATCATGCAAGAGCAATTGATTTAGTTTTTCATGAAGGAAAAAATGCACAGCATTATAATGTTGGCGGCTTTAATGAATGGAAAAATCTTGATCTTGTAAAACTGCTTTGCAAATTAATGGATGAAAAATTAAATCGCGCTGCAGGCGAAAATGAAAAATTGATTGCGTATGTAAAAGACAGACCAGGACATGATTTGCGTTACGCGATTGATGCAACAAAAATTAGTAAAGAACTAGGCTGGAAACCATCTGTAACTTTTGAAGAAGGTTTAAGTGCAACCATTGACTGGTATTTAAAAAATGAAGATTGGCTGAAGAATATAACCAGCGGTGAATATCAAAACTATTATACAGAACAATACAGTAATAGATAATGAAAATTGAACAAACCCCGTTACAAGACTGCTATATAATTAATGATACAGTTTTTCCTGATAGCCGCGGATATTTTTTTGAAAGTTTTAATACAAAAACATTTGAAAAACTTACCGGTATAAAAGCTGAATTTGTGCAGGATAATCAATCTGCATCAACATATGGAGTTTTGCGTGGTTTACATTTTCAAAAAGGGGATGCGGCGCAGGCAAAATTAGTGCGTGTTTTAGAAGGTTCAGTATTAGATGTTGCGGTCGATTTGCGTAAATATTCATCAACATTTGGCAATGCATTTTCTTTAGAGCTTACAGCAGAAAATCACAAACAATTATATATACCACGCGGTTTTGCGCACGGTTTTATTGTATTAAGTGATACGGCAGTTTTTTTTTATAAATGCGATAACTATTATAATAAGGAAGCAGAAGGCGGCGTACATTATAATGATCCTGATCTTAAAATTAACTGGCAAGTGCCTGCCGAAAAATTAATACTTTCAGATAAAGACAAACAAAATCCATATTTCGCAGATATTCTTTCCATATTATAACAGCTCCGATAATTATATAAAATTATGAAAGGAATTATTCTTGCCGGCGGTTCCGGTACACGCTTATATCCTATTACAAAAGGTATAAGCAAACAAATTATGCCGGTATATGATAAGCCGATGATTTATTATCCTCTAAGTGTGTTAATGCTTGCAGGCATAAATGAAATACTTATTATTACGACGCCAGAAGATAGTTCGCAATTTCAACGTTTGCTTGGCACCGGAGAAGATTTAGGTTGCAGGTTTTCTTATGCCGTGCAGGAAATGCCAAATGGTTTGGCGCAGGCATTTATTATTGGTGAAAAATTTATTGGTAATGATAAAGTGGCTTTGATTTTAGGCGACAATATTTTTTACGGTTCGGGTTTTAGTAAACTCGTACAATCGTTTAGGAATATTGATGGTGCTGCTATTTTTGCGTATGAAGTAAACGATCCTGAACGTTATGGCGTAGTTGAATTTAATGAAAATTTTAAAGCACTTTCAATAGAAGAAAAACCAACATCACCAAAATCAAATTACGCTGTTCCGGGTTTATATTTTTATGATGAAGAAGTTATAAGCATTGCAAAAAATATCAAGCTTTCTGAACGGGGTGAATATGAAATAACCGATGTGAACAGAGTGTATTTGGAAAAAGGAAAATTAAAAGTAGGTTTAATGAATCGCGGTGTTGCATGGCTTGATACAGGAACATTTGATTCATTAAGCGATGCCAGTGAATTTGTAAGAGTAATTGAAAAAAGACAATCACAAAAAATTGGTTGTATTGAAGAAGTTGCTTACCGCATGGGATTTATAAATCATACACAATTAATGAAACTCGCAGAGTTGTATTCTAAAAGTGGTTACGGAAATTATTTAAAAAAAATAAAGCTGTAATTAAATCACAGCTTTAAGTATGTAAAGCCACGCATTGCGTGGCTTTTTTAATTATTTACTTTCTATGAAACGTTCTCAGTATTTGTACCGTTATCACTGCTTGCAGGCATACCATTATTTTGCGGTAGCATCTCGGTTGAATCGTTAGGCATTACAGGCGCCGCTTTTTTTGGTGTTGCTTTCTTTTGCACTGCCTTTTTTGGAGCAGCTTTTTTAGGTGCTGCTTTTTTTAAAACAGCTTTTTTTGGGGCAGCTTTCTTAACAGCTTTAGGTGCTGCTTTCTTTTGTACTGCCTTTTTTGGTGCTGCTTTTTTTGCGGCTTTTGCTTTCTTTAAATTTTTTAAAGCGACAGCTTTTTTAGCTGCCTTTTTCGGAGCGGCTTTTTTTAAAGCTTTTTTTGGAGCGGCTTTCTTTGAAGCCTTCGGAGCAGCTTTTTTAGGTGCTGCTTTTTTTGGAGCTGATTTTTTATTTGCTTTTGCCATAAAATGGGTAGTTTATTTTTACAAATGATTCGTAAGGTAAAAATGTTTTATCAATTATAAAACAATAATTAAAATTTTCATTGTTTTATTTAAAAAAATATTTTAGTTAGTAAATCCTGATTTCATTATTTGAGTTATTCTATTACTAAAAAACTGCGGTCTGTTATTTGCTTAATAAATAATTATGAATAAAAAAACAGTTGTTTTAGGCGCTTCTTCCAATCCTGCACGCTACAGCTTTCTTGCTGTAAACAGACTTGCCGCGCATGGACATTCTGTAACAGCAATTGGAAAAAAAGAAGGTAAAATAAATGATGTGGAAATTACAAAAGATCAACCTGCAGAACAAAATGTAGATACAATTACATTATACCTAAATGCAAACAATCAAAAACAGTATTACGATTACATTCTTTCTCTACATCCAAACCGCATTATTTTTAACCCGGGCGCAGAAAATGATGAATTAGCTAAACTCGCTGTAAAAAATAATATTGAACCTATTGAAGCTTGCACATTAGTCTTACTAAGCACTGGTCAATATTAAAAATTCTTTCGCTTATTTAAACATCAATTCTCTATTTTTATTTAGTTGATGTTATGAAAAGTCTTTCACATAAAAACACAATTCATCTTACCTCAGAAGCACTGAAAGCGGTAAATTATTCTAAGGAAAAGCAAATCCTCGAAGCAACATTTAATAATGACAGAACTTATCAATACCTCCGTGTTCCAAAAAAAATATGGAAAGATTTTTTAACGATTATAAAATCAGGCGAATCTGCTGGCACATACATCAATCAAAAAATAAAACCTTTTTTTGATTGTGTTGAAATAACCGATTAATCATTCTTATAATCTTAATTTACTTATTGATATTTTTGCAGCCACAATAAATATTTGTATCAATATGAGTGAGGATAAAGTATTTCATGAAGAAATAAAAAATGCTGCCGATTTTAAATTCGGAACTAAGGTTGTAAATGTTTTTGATGATATGGTAAACCGCTCTGTACCGTATTATGGTGAAATGCAGCGCATGATTGCTGAGCTGGCAGCTGACCGCGCAAAAGAAGGCAGTTACATATATGATTTAGGATGCTCAACCGGTACAACAATGATTGGTATGAATACATTTGTTGATGAAAAAATTGAATTTATTGGTGTGGATGATTCATCGCAAATGCTGGAAAAATGTGATACAAAATTAAAAGAAGCCGGGTTTATTAGACCATATAAATTAGTAAATGCAGATTTAAATGAGAACGTTGAAATTAATAATGCTTCTGTTGTTGTATTGTGTTTAACGTTGCAATTTGTACGTCCCATTCACCGCGAGCGTTTACTAAAAAAAATTTATACTGGTTTAAATGAAGGCGGTGTTTTAATATTGATTGAAAAAATTTTGGCAGAAGAAAGTTCTTTTAACCGCGATTTTATAAAATATTATTATGAGATGAAGCGACGCCATAATTATAGCGAAATGGAAATTTCACAAAAGCGCGAAGCGCTGGAAAATATTTTGATTCCTTATAAACTAAGCGAAGACAATTTGCTGTTACGTGAATCAGGTTTTGCACATGTAGAAATCTTTTTTAAATGGTATAATTTCGCGGGTCTTATAGCTGTAAAAAAATAATATGGTTCTAATTGGCAACTTTTTTTTTAAATACCGTAACTGGCTTTTTATTATTTTTTATGCGCTGCTTTTCATACCACACGTTCCGCAATTATTCACAGAAAAAAATTTTGGCGAACATTATTATTTATATCCGATAATTATCGGTTTAATTGTAACTGTTATTGGTCAGGCAATACGTGGCGCAACTATTGGATTGGCTTACATTATTCGAGGTGGCAAAAATAAAAAAGTATATGCTGAAGATTTAGTAACAACGGGCATTTTTGCGCATTGCCGTAATCCATTATATGTTGGAAATATTTTAATGCTTGCAGGTGTTGGCGTTTTATCAAACTCATTATTATATGTTGTTATAATGATACCTTTTTTTCTTTTTGTTTACCAGGCAATTGTTTTAGCAGAAGAGAATTTTTTGCTTAATAAATTCGGAGAACAGTTTAATAATTATTGTGCGCGGGTGAATCGCTGGTTTCCAAATGTAAGAGGTATGGGAAAAACATTTTCAGGTATGCAGTTCAACTGGAAACGTTACATCAATAAAGAACATACAACAACTTTTATTTGGCTCTGTGGTATTATATTATTACTATTATTTTTTTACCCGCAGCTTACAAACCATGATGCGCATTTAAGAAATATACTGCTCATAATTATTCTTTCTTTTTTATTGATTATTTATATCATCATTCGCATTATAAAAAAAGCCGGAAAACTAAACGATTAACTATTACTGTTGTGGCATGTTTTTAGTCATTTATAATGACTAAAATATATTTTATGGGTGATGTAAAAAACATAGGTAATAACGAAGCAATTGAAAAAATAAAAGAACTTTCTAAGAAAGCACAAACATGTTTGTTTTGTACTAAAATAGAAACAGGCAAATCTTTTTCAACACGTCCAATGAGTACACAGCAAGTAGATGACAGCGGTAATCTTTGGTTTTTGAGCGATAAAGACAGCACAAAAAATATGGAAGTAAAAGATGATGATCATGTACAGTTATTATTCAGCGGCTCTAGCCAATCAGATTTTTTAAGTGTGTTTGGAAAAGCAACTATTTTGTACGACAAACAAAAAATTAGCGAATTATATGAACCAATAGTTAAAGCTTGGTTTAAAGAAGGTAAAGATGATCCAAATCTTAGTGTGATAAGAGTAGAACCGGAAGAAGGTTATTATTGGGATACAAAACACGGAAAACTGGTTTCGCTTGTAAAAATTGTTGCATCAATGGTTACGGGCAAAACAATGGATGATGGAATTGAAGGAAAAATAAAATTATAAACTAACTTCTCATATAAAAAAGCGTTGCTTAATAAAAAGCAGCGCTTTTTTATTAATAATTATACTTTTCTTTCCACTTGCTTTTTAAAAATTTACGTAAATCTTCTTCTCTGGCATTATTGCCGGGTTCAAAAAACTTTGTGCCTTCAATTTCTTTAGGCAAATATTCCTGATTTTCAAAATTCCCTTCAAAAGAATGCGAATATTTATAACCTTTTCCATAATCTAAATCTTTCATTAAACGTGTTGGCGCATTACGAATATGCAACGGCACTGATAAATCACCGTATTGTTTAACCGCCGAAGACGCAGCGCCAATAGCGGTTGTAGCAGCATTGCTTTTTGCAGATGAAGCCAAATAAATTGCGCACTGAGATAAGATGAGTTGAGATTCCGGCCAGCCGATTTTGTTTACTGCATCAAATGTTGCGTTGGCTAATAATAAAGCATTCGGGTTTGCATTACCAATATCTTCACTGGCAAGAATCAGCATTCTGCGCGCAATAAATTTTACATCTTCGCCACCTTCAATCATTCGTGCCAGCCAATACACGGCCGCGTTTGGATCACTGCCACGTAAACTTTTTATAAAAGCTGAAATAATATCATAATGTTGCTCGCCTTGTTTATCATACAAAGCAATTTTTTTCTGCGCAACATTCATCACCAATTCATCAGTAATTGTTATTTCATTTTTGCTTGATGAAGAAGTAACAACCAACTCAAAAAGGTTTAATAATTTTCTTGCATCTCCTCCTGAGATATTTATTAATGCGGATGTTTCTTTTAAATCAATTTTATACTTTTTAATAGTTTCATCTTTTTCCATCGCATTTTTTAAAAGATGAATTAAATCGTTTTCATCGAGCGGCTTCAAAACATAAACCTGGCAACGGCTTAGCAATGCTGAGATAACTTCAAAAGATGGATTTTCTGTTGTTGCACCAATTAATGTAACAATACCTTTTTCAACAGCGCCCAACAAAGCATCTTGCTGCGATTTATTGAAACGATGTATTTCATCAATAAATAGAATGGCTTTTATTTCATTTTTTGCTTTTTCAATTACTTCACGCACATCTTTTACACCACTGCTAATTGCACTTAGCTGATAAAAAGGAACATTTAATGTATGCGCAATAATATTTGCAATAGTTGTTTTTCCGCTTCCCGGCGGTCCCCAAAAAATCATGGACGGAATGTTTGCGCTTTCTATTGCTGTACGCAAAATGCTGCCTTTGCCAACAAGGTGTTTCTGTC
>CAXSDU010000004.1:0-2291 GCA_964236165.1 uncultured Parafilimonas sp.
CAGCGCAGGCATCAAAAACTGGTTGAAGAATCTCCATCTCCTTTTATGACAGATGAATTGCGCCAGAAAATGGGAGATGCTGCGATTAAAGCTGCATCAGCAATTAACTATGAAAGTGTTGGCACTGTTGAGTTTTTGGTTGATAAGAATCGAAACTTTTACTTTATGGAGATGAATACACGCATTCAGGTTGAGCATTGTGTAACAGAAGAAGTCATCAGCTTTGATCTTATTAAAGAACAAATAAAAATTGCGATGGGCGAAAAAATATCAGGCGAAAATTATTTACCACAAATGCACGCAATAGAGTGCCGCATTAATGCCGAAGATCCATACAATGATTTTCGTCCATCCCCTGGCAGAATAAATGTACTTAATACGCCCGGTGGTCATGGTGTGCGGGTTGACAGTCATGTATATACAGGTTATGTAATTCCGCCTTATTACGATTCTATGATTGGAAAGCTTATTACTGTTGCCCGTACAAGAGATGAAGCAATAGACACAATGTACCGCGCTTTAAGTGAGTATGTAATTGACGGCGTAAAAACCACAATTCCTTTTCATTTACAATTAATGAAGAATGAAGATTTTCGTAAAGGAAATTTTACCACTAAATTTCTTGAAACTTTTGTAATGGATAAAGCACCTGCTTAACAGCTTCAATCGATACATAATATTATTTAATGGAAGCTGAAAAAAATCCCTGGCAGATTATTTCCCAAAAAGATATTTATGATAATAACTGGATTAGTGTAACCGAGTTTGATGTTATAAATCCTAATGGCGGTAAAGGCATTTATGGAAAAATACATTTTAAAAACATAGCCATTGGCATTGTTCCGCTTGATGAATTATATAACACTTACCTCGTTGGACAATATCGTTTTACGATTGATAAATATAGTTGGGAAATTCCTGAAGGCGGTTGTTTAAATGAATATCCGCTTGATGCTGCCAAACGTGAATTACTCGAAGAAACAGGTTTAAAGGCAAATAGCTGGCAACAAATTATTAAAATGTATTTAAGCAATTCTGTAACAGATGAAAGCTGTTTTGTATTCGTTGCTAAAGAATTAACGCAGCATGCTGCAATGCCAGAATCAACAGAAAAATTACGCATTAAAAAACTACCTTTTGATGAAGTTTACAAAATGGTTTTGCAAAATATTATTACAGATTCGCTAACAATTACTGCTATTTTTAAAACGAAATTATTAATTGATGAAGGGATTATATAATGAAATTTTTTATTGATTTCCGAAAACTTGTTTTAGAAGATCAGTAACTCTTGCGGCAGGATTTTTACGAATTTTTTGTTCTTCTAAACCTACATCATAAAAAATACCATCGATAGCTTTTTGCGTTACATAAGCCTTAATATCTGTTTCAACACGCTTTGATGAAAAACGGTTGTATGCTGTAAATAAATCACTCCAGTATTTTGTTGCATCAACTTTATTTAAAGATTTTGATATTATTGGAGAAAATGCCTGTGTTAAAGCTGCCGTAGTTTTTTGTTTGAAATAATCTGTTGCTGCAAAATCTCCACCCTTTAAAATTCCCAGCGCATCACTAATTGTCATTTGCTTTATAGCATCTACAAAAATTGGTGTGGCTGATTTAGCTGCATCTTCTGCAGCGCGATTTAATGAAAGAACAGTTTTATCAACCAAACTTCCTAAACCAAAACGCCGCAAAGTTTTTTCAACATCCTGCGCCTCAGGTGGCATTAAAATTTTCACTGCTGCATCTGCAAAAAAACCATCAACAGCGCTAAGTTTACCGGTGCTGTTTTGTGTGCCAATAGTAAGTGCTTGTTTTAAACCCTGAACAATTTTTTGCTGACTGCTATTGCCAGTATCAGGAAAATTATTTACTACTTGTTGCAACGGTGTGCATTGTATAGAAAGGCAGAGTAACATTATTAATAACATGTATTTCATATAAATTGATAAGCTGAAAATAATGCCAAACTACCAATTTAAACAGACATTATAGTTACTTTAAATAATGTTCACATTACATTTGCCATATTAAAATTTATGTTTGATTAATGAAACAATTCGCTGTATTTTTAATAGTAACTATTTTCATTTCTGCCTGTAATAACAACCCTGCTAATAATGTAACAGATACTTCAAATCCTCCCACGCCAATAATAAATTTTTCAATTGCAAAAATTTATCCTCATGATACTTCGTCTTACACACAAGGTTTGCAATGGGTTGATAACAATTTGTATGAAGGAACAGGAAATTATGGACATAGTAAAATTGCTGAGGTAACAT
>CAXSDU010000004.1:2381-42589 GCA_964236165.1 uncultured Parafilimonas sp.
TTGGAAACAGGTAAAGCAGTAAAGCAACAAAAAATTGATTCTGCAGAATTTGGTGAAGGTATTGTTGTTTTAAATGACACATTATACCAGCTTACCTGGCAAAACAATGTTGTGAACGTATATGATAAAAGTACTTTTAAAAAGATAAGAGAAATAAAATGGCCATTTGAAGGTTGGGGTTTAACAACCAATGGAAAAGAATTAATTATAAGTACAGGCAGCAGTAATATTTTTTTTGTAGATCCACATAGTTTTAAAATATTAAGGCAAATAAATGTTATGGATAATAATGGTCCTGTAAGTCTTCTTAATGAGCTTGAATATGTAAATGGATCTATTTATTCTAATATTTATGAAACCGATTACATAGTAAAAATTAATCCTGATAATGGAAATGTAACAGGCAAAATTGATTTTTCAAACCTGCTGCAAAAAAGCGGAATGAATTATAATCCTAATAATTATTCTGTAAATACAGGCAATGTATTAAATGGTATAGCTTACGATTCTACAAAAAAAAGCTTTTATATTACAGGTAAATTGTGGCCTGCGCTGTTTGAAATTAAATTAAATTAAAATTTTTTGCAAAACATTCAAAGAAACATTTTGCTAAAGAGGTTTTATTATGTGTTTGAATTAATTCTTGTCTTCCAAAATGCCTGAAGCAAGCATCATAGCTCTGCCAATTGCCTGATCCATATCATAATATTTATATTCACCAAGTCTTCCGCAAATTAAAGTGTTGCTTAAATCATCTGCATCTTTCTTATATTTTTCGTATAAATTTTTATTATGTTTATCAGGAAAAGGATATTCGTATTGATTTGAATTTTCCGGCGTAAAAGGTGTTTCATGCGTTAAAACAGTGCCTTTTATTGCATTTCTTTTTTCTTCAGTTAATAAATATTTCCACTCAATAGTTCTTATACGCGGATCATCAATGTTGGGATAATTAACTTGTATGCAAGGCTGATATTGATCTACATTATCAAGATATTCAGTTTTTCTATTTTGACCTCTGTATTTTAGCTTACCATATTTATAGTTAAAAAATTCATCTATTGGTCCAGTGAATACAAGTAATTTTTCAGCAATAACATCTTCCTTATTTTTCAAAAAATCAAATTCAAGTTTTACTTCAATATCAGCAATTATATTTTTAACCATTTCAGTATAGCCATTTTTCGGCAAAGCATTCCAGCGATGATTTGGCGTTAGCGTATTTACATTTGATTTATTAATTGTAATGCGTGCCGCGAGTTCTTTATCTAATTCAGTAGTTTTTACGCCCCATTGTTTTTCAGTATAACCCTTTATAAAAATTTCATATAGTTGTTTTGGCATTTTAGCAAGGCAGGCATCTTCAAAATTTGCAGGTTCTCCTTTAAATAAATCCCAGTTTGTACCTGCAATCTTTTCAATATAATCCTGGTTTACAGGCCAATTCAAATACTCACTACCAACTTTTGAGCGAAGTGTTGCAGACCAATTATAAAACTCTGTAAAGCGGTTTAGAAAATTCCATATTTTTTCTGAGCCACATCTAAAATAATGCGGCCCGTATTTATGAATCATTGTACCGGAATCATGTTTATAATCATAAACATTGCCGGCTATATGATTCTTCCTATCTAATATTACTACTTTTTGATTATGGTCTGTAAGAATACGTGCAATAGTGCTACCAGTAAGTCCTGCACCAACAATTACGTAGTCGGCTTTAATCATTAATTGGATTTTATAATCCTATAAACGCAGTTTGGAATATTTTAATATGCGCCTTTTGCAGAAAGAACAGCAATAGGAGTTTCAACAAGAATTTTTAAATCCTGTACAAGGCTATAATTTTCTATATATTCAGTATCATGCGCAATCATAAATTCTGCGCTGGTATTATGTTCTCTATCTCTTATCTGCCAAAGACCTGTAATGCCTGGTTTTACTAAACATCTTATTTTAGAAAATTCAGGAAACGGTTTAAGCATAAATGGCACTAAAGGTCTTGGACCAATAACACTCATATCACCTTTTAAAACATTAAAAAGTTGTGGTAATTCATCAATACTTGTTTTACGAATTATTTTCCCCACCAGCGTTATTCTCGAATCATTTTTTTTCTTGTGTAAAATTCCTGTTTGCTGACCTTTAATTGCCTGTTTGTGATCTTCTTGTTTTGTAGCATGATTAGCTACCATCGACCGAAATTTAAAGCACTTAAAATGTTCGCCATATAATCCTACTCTCTCATTACTATAAAATATAGGACCTCTAGAAGTTATTTTTATTAAAACTGTAATAAGAATTAAAATAGGCGATAAAAGAAATATAAATATTGATGAAATAAATATATCAAAAGATCGCTTACCGATTAATTGAACTTTTTTCTCAAGAAGTTGTTCTTGAAGCAATTGATATTTATCATATTGCTCTGAAGGAACATGCACGCAAATAATAGTTTCGGTACTAGCGGCAGTAGTTTGAAAATTCATTTCCATAGTTACGAAAAAAATTGATTCTGGTTAGATGGTGGTCAAATATAAAAAAAAATCTGTTCTAATCAGGTTGGCACGAATTAATTTTATATAAACTGTCTATAATATACGTATAAAAATACGCTTTGGGTAGCTTCAATACAAAAAAAATATATTTATAATAAAAAAATTAACCGCATTCTAATTTTGTATTACGTGCATCTCTAAAAATTGTAGAATTATTCTTATTATTGCGGAAAACAACTGCTTACTTAATGTTATTTAATTCATTGGATTTTGTTGGCTTTTTTATAATTGTAACAACATTATTCTTTATGCTGCCTCATGCGTACAGGTGGCTTTTGCTTCTTTTATGCAGTTGCTACTTTTACATGAGTTTTATTCCGGTTTATATTTTGGTGTTGCTTGCCACCATTGTTATAGATTATTTTGCCGGAATTGTAATTGAAAAAAGTAAAGGTAAAAAAAGGCGCGCTTTTTTAATACTGAGTATAGTCGCTAATGTAGGAGTACTTGTATTTTTTAAATATTTCAATTTTTTGAATGATAATATTGGTTTTCTTTTTGATATTTTCCATTCTGCAAACCCTATTTCCAATCTTAAATTTTTTCTGCCTATAGGTCTTTCTTTCCACACTTTTCAGGCTATGAGTTATACAATTGAAGTATATCGAGGCAATCAAAAAGCAGAACGAAAGTTTGGTATTTATGCTTTATATGTTATGTTTTATCCGCAATTGGTTGCTGGTCCAATAGAAAGACCACAAAATATCATTCATCAGTTTTATGAGCCAAAGAAATTTGAATACAGCCGTGTGGTTGCTGGTTTAAAAATTATGATGTGGGGATATTTTAAAAAATTAGTAGTTGCAGATAGGCTATCCATTTATGTAAATACGGTTTACAATAATACATATCATCACAGCGGCGCAACACTTTTTGTAGCATCTATATTTTTTTGGTTTCAGATTTATTGCGATTTCTCAGGCTATTCAGATATAGCTATTGGAGCAGCAAAAGTTAAGGGCTATAATCTTATGGAAAACTTTAAGCGGCCAATGTTTTCAAAAGGCCTTTCCGAAATAGCCACTCGCTGGCATATTTCTCTTTACTCATGGTTTAGAGATTATGTGTTTGCGCCTTTAGCAAAAAAAGCCAAAAGAAATAAAACTAAATTACTTTTTTATTTGATATTGGTTTTTATGTTGAGCGGTTTATGGCATGGTGCAAACTGGACGTATATTTTTTGGGGTACTTCTATTGGCTTAGCAATAGTTTTAGAACGTTTATATAAAAGCAAAATAAAACCTTATAAACATTTTAAAAGAGGTTGGGTAATATTTGCAGGCACATTAATAACAGGTTTATTTTCCGTTCTTTCATGTGTTTTTTTTAGAGCACTTACAATAAAAGATGCATTCCATATTTTTAAATCAATTTTTACATGGAAGCATGGTAATTTCTTTAAAGGAACACCGCCAGTTAATTTTTATTATTGCCTTATTGCTATTGCTATTTTAGTGACTGTAGAATTTTTTCAGGAATTTTTGCCCCACGTAAAAGTAATTAATAATAATTCCGTTGTAGTTCGATATACAGCTTATCTGGTTTTACTTACAATTATTCTTATGATTGGCGTGTTTAATGGTAACCAGTTTATTTATTTTCAATTTTAAAAAAAGAATGACGCTTTATTATGACGAGGGATGAGAGAAAACAATTTTTACGGTTTTTTAAAAAGTTATTAATACTTGCATTTTTCCTTTTTTTAATTGACAGAGGTTTAGGTGCCATAATACGATATGCTTATGAAAAATATCCAACGCCAGATGCGAAAGCTTTCGCGCATTTAATAAAAGATCCTTCTGAAGACATGTATATTTTTGGCAGCTCTAGAGTAGTACATGGATACGTATCAAACGTTTTTGCAGATTCACTTGGCTTATCATGTTTTAATGCCGGGCGTGAGCAAACAAATGTTCTTTATTCAGATGTTATTGCAAATGCTATTCTTAGAAAACACACACCAAAACTTGTTGTATTCGATCTTACTGCAAAAGAATCTGTGTTACATACAACAGAAAACACCAAGCTTATTTTGGCTTCTTTAATGATGCCTTATATAGATTCAGATACTTCTTTTAAACGAATTGCAAATGAACTTTTTCCAAAAGAAATGTTTATAGCAAAAGCTTCAGTTTTGCAGGAATTTAATTCACAGGTTTTACCATTAATTTTAAATATCCGAAAAAAACAAGACAATCGTATTACCCAAAATGGTTACATACCAGTGCACGGTGTTGGTGTTACAGATGTTCTGCCGAAGTTTACAGATATGGGCGAAACATACGATTCTTCAGCTAAAGATTATTTTGAAGATTTTGTAAAAGCACTTACTACCAAAAATATAAAATTGTATGTAGTACAATCTCCCTATTACGTAGAAAAATTTAAAACATCACCATCATTACAGGAATTTCTTCCGATACTTAAAAAATATAATGTTTCTTATTTGGATTACTCATTTGATACCGCATTTTTTAAAAAAGAATATTTTTATGATAATGTGCATTTGAACGATATAGGCGCACACGCTTTTTCAAAAAAATTAGCATCAGATATAAAAAAGGATCTTGAGAAAACAGATCCTGCACTTCTTAAAAATTAATATAACTAACCATGAATGATTTCCTTTCAAAGAACGAAAGCCTTCTTGAAAAACCGATTATCAATTTTGGTACCGGACGTTCTGGAACAACAGTTATTTCAGAAATTATTTTTCAGCATGAAGATTTAGCCTGGCATTCAAATTACCAGGAATTATTTCCAAAGTTCATACCTATAAATTACATGCGCCGTTTATTCGATAATAAATATTGGCGTGTAATTGGAATGAATACACAAAACAACCGTTCCTTTTCAAATTATATGTTGTTCCGCCATATTGAACGATATGATTTTTGGGAAGCGATTACAGGTAAACGTATAGATTTTTCAAGAAGTTTTTTGTTAAACCAAAAAGCAACAGAAGAAGAACGTGATCACATTCGTACTGTGTTTGCAAAAATGATAAAATATCAAAAAAGAAAAAGACTTGCTTTAAAAATAACAGGACCAGCACGCATAGAATATTTAATGAGTATTTTTCCTGACGCACAATTTGTAAACCTGAAACGCGAGCCTGTTGCAACTATTCGTTCATGGATGGAGATTTACTGGAATGAACAAATTACCAACCAGCTTTGGTGGCAAGATGCATATTCACAGGATGAATTGAAAAAAGCGCAGGAACTTTCATCAAACAAATTTTTATTTGCTGCATTTCAATATAAAAAATTAATGGCAACTACCCAGCAGGAAATTGAAAAAATGCATCCGGAAATTTATACAGCATCGTATGAAAATTTTGTAAAAGATCCTAAATCATTTATAAATGATATTATGCAGTTTTTGCATCTGGAACCATCTAAACTTATAGATAAATTCATGAATAAATTATCAATAGCCGATCGCAATGACCGGAAATCAGCAAGTGCGCAATCAGAAATTTCTGAACAAACAAAACAACAGATAATAGAATTAATAAACAGCTGATTCAGTTGTAAAACATTGTTGAATGATAAAATCACGCAACGAAAAATATCTTGAAAAACCAATTATTATCATTGGCAGCGGACGTTCAGGCACAACAATAATTTCTGAAATTATTTTTCAGCATGAAGACCTTGCCTGGCATTCAAACTACCAGGAAATATTTTTTTTTACACCTTTAATTAATTTATTACGCCCGGTTTTCAATAATAGATTATGGCGCTTTAAAAAATTTTATAAATATGTTGGCGCAAGTAAAAACACAAGGCAAAAAAATCAATCAAAATTTAATCTCGTTTTATTTAATCCTATTGAACGTTATAATTTTTGGGAACACATTACCGGCAAAAGAATAGATTTTTCACGCGGATTTTTATTGAATGAAAAAGCAACCGAAGAAGAAGCAAAACGCATTCGGTCTTTTCTTGCAAAGCAGGTAAAATTTCAGGGTAAAAAAAGATTGATAATGAAATTTACCGGTCCTGCAAGACTTGAATATCTAAATAGTATTTTTCCTGATGCGCTTGTAATAAATGTAATTCGCGAACCAGTTGCCACCGTTCGTTCCTGGCTTGAAGTTGGTTTTTGGCAACGAATGGGTATTAATAAACTTTGGTGGCGCGGCGCTTATACAACTGAAGAAATTGCGTATGCTGAAACGATAAAAGATAAACCTGCTTTGATAACGGCACTTCAATACAGAAAATTAATGAACGTTACACACGAAGAAATTGAAAAATTAAATTTGAAAGTATATGAATGCCGGTATGAAGATTTTGTGAAAGATGCAAAAACGTTTATTTATAAAATAATGGAGTTTATACAACTGTCACCATCAAAAAAAGTTGATGAATATCTGGCAACTATGATTGTTGATAATCGAAACCAGCGTGCTTCTGCATCTGTAAAAAGCACAATGACCGAAGAAGCAAAACAAGAAATTCTTGCAATAACCGGTGCATATAATTAGTGTAAATCAGAATGGAAAAGAAAATAAAAGTTGCACATGTTATTCGTGTATTTAGTTATGGTGGTGCTGAAGTGTTGCTGCGCGAATGCTTTTCTCATCCTTATTTTAAAAAACATGTAAATTCTGATTTATATATTCTTGATCATAAAAAACTTGGGCTTGTACCAGATGTACAACCAAACGTAAATTCAATTCATCATTATAAAATAACAACCTGGAAATTTTTTATTGCTTATGCAAAATTTTTACGCCACATTATAATGGATAAATATGATGTAGTGCATATGCATTTGCCTGTTGCCGGCTGGATGACAATTCCTGCAAAACTTTTTAACCGCAAAACAAAATTTATTTACAGCGAACATAATCTGGTTACTTTCTACGCAAAATATAATTACTACCTAAGCGGATTAACTTATGGTTTTTTTGATTGCATCATTCCTGTTTCACATGAAGTAAATGAAGTAATCAGCAAAGTTCAAAAATCATGGTTCTTTAAAACTAAAAAAACAGCAACTATTTTAAATGGAATTAATACAGAAAAATTTTCCAACGCACATCGCATTACAGAAAATATAAATGAAAAATTTACGGTTGGTTTAGTGGCAAGATTCCGCCCGCAAAAACGTGTTGACAAATGGGTTGAAGTTGCTGCAGAAGTTTACAAACTTAATTCTACTATATATTTTTTAATGGTGGGTGATGGACCTGATGATGAAATGTTACACAACAAAATATATGAACTCGGTATGCAAGGCAAAATTGAATTGCCAGGTATGTTACCAGATACTGTTGCTGCTTTTAAACGCATAGATATTTTTTTACTTACAAGCGATTTTGAAGGATTGCCGCTTGCAATTATGGAGGCGATGAGCACGGGCTGTGTGCCTGTTGTAAATAATGTTGGCGGAATAAAACAATTGCCATTTAATGGCTTTGGTTATAAATATGATGTGTTTGATGCAAAGAAAATTGCAGTGATTATAGCAGGTTATGCATCTGATGCGCAAAAGTTTAAAAAAGAAAGTTTAAATGCTCGTGCATTTGTAGAAGCAAATTATTCGCTCACCAAACAAGTGTATGAAATTGTAGAATTATACACAGAGATGTTGCATAATAATGAATCTTAAATACTAATAAAATTATTTCATTCGGTGATATTATATAATAGATATTTCCATCATTGCTATTGCTAATATTTACATAATATCTTGGTATTGCAGACCTGCTGATAGAAAGATTGTATCACTTAATTTTAAAAAATTAAACATGAATCCTAACGTTGATTTTTATTTTACTAAAAACAAAAAATGGCAAAAAGAAATTGAGCAATTAAGAATAATCACTCTTAGTTGTGGGCTGGAAGAAGAATTAAAATGGGGTTGTCCGTGCTATATATTTCAGAAAAACAATGTTGTTCTGATACATATGTTTAAAGAATATTGTGCACTTTTATTTTTCAAGGGTGCTTTGTTACATGATGCTATTAATATTCTGATTCAACAAACAAAAAATGTTCAGGCAGCGCGCCAAGTACGGTTTACAAACGTTCCGGAAATAGTTAAGATGAAACCCATATTGAAAGCTTATATATACGAAGCTATTGAAGTAGAAAAAGCAGGATTGAAAGTAAAATTAAAAAAGCCTTCAGCATTTAATATGCCTGAAGAATTTCAACAAAAATTAAATAAAATGCCTGCTTTAAAAACTGCTTTTCACGCATTAACTCCAGGAAGGCAAAACGGATACCTGTTGCATTTTTCTGCACCCAAACAATCTAAAACGCGGGAGTCAAGAATTGAAAAAAATATGCAGCAAATTCTTGATGGAAAAGGGTTAAATGATTAGCACATTCCCAAATAAATGAACTTACTTAAGTACAAATAATTAACTTTTACATATAAATTTGAATTCATTAATCGGGGTTTGATAAAATTCTATTTCTTGAATTTGGCAATGCTTTTCCATTGGAGCAATCAAAAATAATTTAAATATGTGTCAGTAGAATTACGTCGTGATTTAAAACAATGTAAATGAATTTACTGCAAAATAAAAAAATTGCCATCATTGGCGCAGGTCCTGGCGGACTAACACTTGCACGGCTTTTACAACTTAAAGGTGCAAATATAAAAGTGTATGAAAGAGATGTAAACAAAGATGTAAGAGTGCAGGGTACAACACTTGACTTGCATATTGAATCGGGATTAAATGCACTTGAACACGCCGGTTTGATGGATGCCTTCAAAGCAAATTACAGAAATGATAATGACCCGACCCGCATTGTTGATGAACATACAAACATTTTCTTCGACGATCATAATGAAGAGTCAACTAGCAATTTTGGAAATGAATGGTTTAGACCTGAAATTGACCGTGGATCATTAAGAAAAATTTTATTAAATGCTTTGCAGCCGGATACTGTTATTTGGAACAGTCATATTGTTTCGCTTGAAAGCATTGACAATACCTGGAAAATAATTTTTGAAAACGGCAACACTGTTATTGCTGATATTATAATTGGAGCAGATGGCGCTAATTCTAAAATTCGCCCATTCGTTACACCGATCAAGCCTTTTTATTCAGGCGTTACTATTTTACAAGGCAATATTTATGATGCTGAAAAGGTTGACCCAAAAATACATAACTTATTAAAAGGTGGAAAGATTATGGCCATGGGCGATTCAAAAACAATAACTGCAAAAGCAGATGCCGTTGCTAAAGGCGATGGTAGTTTAGACTTTGGTCTTAGTTGGAAAGAAGATGTAAATTGGATTGCAGATAGTGGTATTGATTTTAAAAACGGTAAACAGGTTTTGGAATGGTTTACAAAAGAGTATTCTAATTGGGATAGTATTTGGCAGGCATTATTTAAAGTTGAAAACGCATCGTTTCTGCCAAGACCACAATACTGTATGCCTTTATACCAATATTGGGAAGCACAACCAAACATAACATTGCTTGGCGATGCAGCACACGTGATGCCACCATTTGCAGGTGAAGGCGTAAATATGGCAATGCTTGACGCTCTGCAATTAAGCGAAAGTTTAACCGGTAAAAAATTTGCTGATTTAAAATCTGCAATTGCACATTATGAAAAGCAAATGTTTGCAAGGTTTGCTGAGATTGGAAAAGTAACATTGCACAACACTGAATGGATGCACTCGCTTGATGGATTAAAAAAAATGCTGGCAATCAAAACTAAAAATACAGCGCTGGAAGAAAAAGGCAAGCGATAACACTTGCAACATTAAAGCATTGATTCCAACCCTTCTTTGCAAGCGAAACCTCAATTGTAATGTCCTTTGCGCTCAGTACTTTTGGGATATTATATACTTGTTAGATACAAAGAAGATTCAAGTTTATGAATGACAGTACAATAGTTTATTGGAGAAATAACTTACTGTCCTAACAACAATTCAAAATATAGAATATTTATTTAAACCAGTTGTAAAAAATTTTATAAGTTAAGTGGAGTAGCGTTAAATATAAGAGTTGGCTGTACAGTAAACGAACACCAGGTAACTTTTAAAATATTTACAAATTTTGCATCTACTAAATTATTTGATTGCTCAAAACAGAACGCTGGCAACAAACACTATGATTCAACTTACAATGTAGAAAAATTTCAATTACAATAAAACAATTCAAATGAAAATAAAGCTGGCAATTAGTTTAATAATTCTATTCATTACTAACTTTTCTTTTGGGCAGCTAAAAATAGAAGATTTACAAGTTGATACTACAATAACTGGATTTCATTTTGTTGAAAACAGAAATAATACAAAAGTTTTTACACCAACCGGAAAATCTGAAATGATTTTTAAAAACATGCCTGTTTTTTACATTACATTATTTTCTGATGCTACTTATCAAACTTCTAAAAACAAAGTAGAAAACACATTATCAGTAGTTGATGCTTATGGAAATACTGCGTCTGATGTTATTAAAAAAGATACTATAATTAATGGCTGCCAGTCGTATATTATTTCATTCACAGAAACAGATGGAGGAACAGGTCAAAAAGATTTAATTTTCACTGGTTTTATAATAAAAGGTAACGTAGCAATAATTTTTGAATGTGATGATTTCGATAATGGTAAGTATACAGACAAATTGAAAAAGACATTTTATTCACTTAAAATATAACCGCCACCTACATGTGTATCGCTGCAGTTTTGGGCCGAACAATGTAAGCTTAGTAGCAGCAAATGATTTAGTTTTAGTTTCGATAAACACTACGCAGTTGAGCATTTGTACTAAGCTGATAATACGTTATTGCTATGCTTTCACAAATGCCTTAACGTTAGCTATCATTGAAAAGTGAAACCTGCAAACACTTCAACTTGCATATTTACTAATCAAAAAAATAAAAACCGATTTGCGAAACCGATAGGTTGCGCATACATTTGCAACTATTATTAAAAAATAAAAATTATGGCACTTATTAATCCCTACGTTCACTTCAACGGAAATGCTGAAGAAGCATTTAAATTTTATAAATCAGTTTTTGGCGGAGAGTTCGCAAAAATTATGCGTTACAAAGACTTATCAAACCCTGAATATCCGGTAGCTGAAAATGATGCGAACAGAATTATGCACGTTGCCTTGCCAATCGGTAAAAGCAGTGTGTTAATGGGTAGTGACGTTTTAGAAATTATGGGACAAGTAACGGAAAATGACAACAGAAATACTATATCAATTAGTGCAGAAAGTCGTGCAGAAGCAGACAAATTATTTAATGGACTTTCAGTTGACGGAAAAATTGAAATGCCAATTGCAGATGGTCCTTTGGGTTTTTATTTTGGAATGTTTGCCGACAAATTTGGCGTACAATGGATGGTGAATTTTGATCCAAACATACCGGACAAGTAAACACAACGAACGGCTAATAAAGTATTTGGAAAAGCAAGATTGAACAAAATCTAACATCAGTTATTTGCAGGTAAAATACCTGTTTTAAAAGTTTATTACATACAGCTATCAGCGCCAGTCTTTTATTCTTACCTTTTGCTACTAACCGTTCATACAGCTGTTTGCAGGCATGGTTTGTTTTAATAGTGTTAAGCGAACACATGTATAAAATATTGCGTAAGATTTTTTTGGAACTGCATTTAATATCATAATCTTTGCCCAAACGTAACAAACAATATAATAAACGATAAACATTCACAAATGAAAAAGATATTATTAATAGTTTTGGTTATTACAGCATCTTTTCTTTCAGGTTTCACATTTAAAACAATAATTACAAAACAAAATAAAACAACCATGAAAAAAGTAACAGGCGTTGGTGGTATTTTCTTCAAATGCAAAGACCCCAAAAAAATGACAGAATGGTATAAAGAAAACCTTGGTTTAAACACAAATCCATGGGGCGGAGCAACTTTTGAATGGTATGAAGATACAGACAGCACGAAGAAAGGACAAACATTATGGCAACCGTTTCCTGAAACTACAAAAGACTTCGAACCTTCAACAAAAGATTTTATGATAAATTACAGGGTTGACAACCTGGAAGCACTTGTTGAGGAATTTAAAAAGAACGGTGTAACCATCGTGGATACCATTCAAACCGTTGATTTCGGTAAATTTGTTCATATTCTTGACGCCGAAGGAAACAAAGTTGAATTGTGGGAACCCATAGATTAAGTATGGCAAAATAGTGGCAGAAGTGTTTTCTCAAAAGCCGAAAAAGTATATTGAAGATTTAGCTGAGTTTGTACTCAACACCTTTTTTTGTCTGCTAATGCAAAACATATTAACAGGTTTAAATACATGCGAATTGAAAATTTATAGCTATTAATATTGACCTAAGTTGGCGGAAGTTTAGCTACGTACAATTAAAATAATTTCTAATTAAGTTCGAACCACTTTCAACAGCTTTTTTACTAATTTCTTTTCAGTTAGAAATTATATATTAGTTATTAGCTGTGATTATTAACGAAAGCAGATTAATAAGAATGCTTTTAGAATGTTTAATTAAACTATCGCTTCTTTATTGTATTTATTTCTGTATTCTAATGGTGATATCCCTGTAATTTTTCTAAATACTTCACGAAACGCTTTTACGTCAGAATAACCAACCTCATACATTACTTCATTAATGGTTTTGCGACTAGTTTCAAATGCTTTTTTTGCTGATTCAATTTTTACTCTTTGCGCATATTCCACAGGCGTATTTCCGGTAGCTTTAATAAATCTTCTGTCAAAGTTTCGTCTGCCTACAGCAAATCTTGAAGACAAATCTTCAACAGATATCTTTTCATCCAGTTTATTCTCAATATAGCTTTGTGCTTTTTTAATCATTTCATCACCATGTAATTTCTGACCTGTAAATATGGTGAATGCAGATTGGCTATTCCGATCCACTTCAATCTGAAATATTTTAGAACAAAAAATGGCCGTTTGCCTGTCATAATATTTCTCTACCAAATAAATCAACAGGTTAAGGAAAGAATAACCACCGCCGTTTGTATAAATTCCATGTTCATCGGTTATCAATTGGTCTGCATGCAAATTCACTTTTGGAAACATAGTTCTAAAAAAATCAGCATGAGCCCAATGCGTAGAACAATTTTTTCCATCCAGCAAACCTGACGAAGCCAGCAAAAATGCACCTGAGCACATGCTGGCTACTTCTGCACCTTGTTTATATTGTTGTTCAATCCAGTCAACTAATAAGTGATTTCCCTTTAAAGTTTTTTGATTATGGGTCATTGAAGGAATAATAATAAGATCGGTTATGTTTATAGCCGAAATATTGGTATGTGGCTTTACTATAAACAAGCCGTCAGAAATTTCCGTTTTTTTTGAAATACCTGCCAGTTCAATTAAAAACAATTCTTTTTTACCGCTTTTTTTTCTATATCCGTTTGCTTCTTTAAATATTTCATAAGCACCTACAATACAAGATATGGTGCTTAGATTACTCTGACGGTCTGGAACTATTATGGTAACATGCTTCATTGGATTATTTTAGCAAAGATATAAATTAATTTTGTCCAAATCAACCCATTAAAAAGTCCATTTAACCACCTATTTAAGTAATATTTAGACAATAGTTTTGTGTTTTAAAATATATAACAAATGAAAAAGATTCAAACACTAATAGTAACTGCTGGTTTGTTTTTCACAGTCATAACAAATGCACAAACTTCTTAAAAAATAAAAAAATTCAATCATTACCGCGTGATTTAGAAATTCAGTTGGCGCTTATTGCGCTGCCACAACATTTGAGAGATAGTGCTACTGTATATGTTTTAAATCCTGATAAAGGTTTTGAAGTTGTACAAAAAGGTTCTAACGGGTTTCACGCTTTTGTTGCCCGCACCGGCGATGATGCAATGAGAGGTTCCTGGACTTTGAAAGAATATAGGGAAGATATACTTTATCCTATTTCTTTTGATGAAGAAGGTTCTAAAATGCAGATGCAGGTTTTCTTTGATATTGCTGTTATGCAGGCTAAGGGAATGCCACCCGAAGAATTAAAGAAAATTATTCAGGAACGTTATAAGACTAATTATTATAAAGCGCCCGGACGAGCATCAGTATTCATCTATGGAACATCATCATTAAACAATTTATTTACACTAATGCTGTAAGTAATATTTAAAAATTATGACTTCTATTTCTAATAAAATTTATAAAATAAAAATGACAAACTTTACAAAAAACTTTTTAACAGATCAAACATCAACAGAAGTATTCAATGCTATTAATAATGTTCGTGGTTGGTGGTCAGAAGATTTTAAAGGAAATTCAAAAAAATTAAATGATGAATTTGAGGTGCGCTTTGAAGATGTGCATTATTCAAAGCATAAATTAATTGAAGTAATTCCAGATACAAAAGTTGTTTGGCTTGTTACCGACAGTTATTTGAATTTTTTAAAAGATAAAAGTGAATGGAACGGCACAAAAAACATTTTTGATATTTCTAAACAGGATGACAAAACAAAAATAATTTTTACACACCAGGGTTTAATTCCTTCAATTGAATGTTTTAAAGATTGTTCTAATGGATGGAATTATTATTTGCAAAGTTTGTTGAACTTTATAATTAATGGTAAAGGAAATCCTAACCAAAAGAAAAGTGAGGCAAACGCAGAATAATAAGTTAATCAACCAATAAAAATAATTATGGATAATAAAAATTTCAACGTAACAATTATAGTAGAGCAAACTCCGGAAGAAGTATTCAACGCTGTTATTAACGTTCGCGAATGGTGGTCAGAAGAAATTGAAGGCAATACAGAAAAGCTTAATGATGAATTTAATTATCATTACTTAGATGTGCATCGTTGCAAAATGAAAATCATAGAATCAATTCCAGATAAAAGAATAGTTTGGCTTGTGCTGGATAACTATTTTTCTTTTACTAAAGACAAAAGTGAATGGATAGGAACGAAAATTATTTTTGAAATATCTGAACACGGTAACAAAACACAACTCCATTTTACGCATGAAGGATTAGTGCCCGAATATGAATGTTATAATGCTTGTGTAAACGGATGGACGCAATATATACAACATAGTTTGCCAAGCCTGATAACTACCGGCAAAGGACAACCAAACTCACAAGAAAAAGCATGTACTATTCATGAAGTAGCGGCGCGTTTCAACGTATTTGCACAACAGGAAAAATGGTTTGAAATTCAGGATGAATTTTTTTCAGATAATATCCAAAGTATAGATCCTCCAAATTCTCTATACTTTGGATATGCAGAAGGCAAAGCTGCAGTTCGAAAAAAAGGTGAAGATTTTATAAAGAAGATTGAGGGCTTTCATGGAGCGCGCACAACAGAACCCGTTATAGGCGGAAATTATTTTGCAGTTGGCAGAGAAGTGGATATTACGGTGCAAGGATTTGGAAGAGTACAAATGAATCAAATAATGTTGTACGAAGTGAAAGATAGTAAGATTGTATCAGAGCAATTCTTTTATTAAGAAATTTTTTTACTTTAAATTTTCGCCTGCCAACAATTTATTTCAGCTTCAATAATTAATTGTTTGTTGCAAGAATTATATAATCAACATTCTTTCATTACAGTTTAACAGTTATAAGTATACTAATGTTTATTACAGTGTATATTTTTGAATGTGCGTTTATTTATTTTTATTCTAATTACTTCACTGTTGCTGCCGGCTTGCAAAAAGCCGCAATCTTTTGAATATCGCGGAATGCAAAACCTTAAAATTGACAGCGTTGGTTTAATTAAAAGTAAGATTAGTTTAGAGCTCGTTTATTTCAATCCTAATAATTTTGGAGTTGATTTAAGAAATGTAAACTGTGATGTGTACGTTAATCATAATTATCTTGGTAAATATGTTTTAGATACATTAATGCGCATAACAAAACGCAGTGAGTTTGCTATTCCATCAAGTATGAATGTAGATATGAAAAATGTTTATAAAAATTCCTTGAACACACTTTTATCAAAACAGGTTTTAGTTGAGTTACGCGGCTCAACAAGAGTAGGTAAAAGTGGAATTTATATTACTGTTCCATTTAATTATTCAGCAATGGAAACATTTAGTTTTTTCTAATTATTTTTTTATGAAAGAAACGGCTAATAAAATCCAGCCGCCCATAAAACAAAGTCCGCCAAAGGGAGTTATTGCACCCAGCCAGTTCATTTGCTGGTTGCCCGAAGATTTAAAATAAACAAGCAGGTATAATGAACCGCAAAATAAAATAATACCGGCAATAAATAATCTGCCACTCCATGTAATTAAATTTCCCGGAAAATATTGTGTTAACATGCCAACTGCAAGCAATGCAAAAACATGATAAAATTGGTAACGAACAGAAGTTTCGAATATCTCTAAAGTATCGGGCGTTAATTTACCTTTTAATGCATGTGCCCCAAAAGCGCCTAAAATTACTGATAGCGCGCCAAGCAAAGAAGCTATTATTAAAAACGATTTATTCATGCGATGAAAATATGTTTAAAAAATTTTCTTCTGTAATTTCATTTTCTTTTAAATGATGTTTTGCTTTTGCATAAAAGATATTTCTTTTTTTAAGCATATCAGAAAGAAATGTATATAAATTTTCATCAGCAATATTTGCAATCAGTGGACGATGTGATTTTTCTTTCAGTAAACGTTTTTCAATTATTTCAACAGGTTCATCAATCCAGATGGTAACGCCGTTATCATTCATCCAATCCATATTATTATTAAAGCAAGGTGTGCCGCCGCCAACAGAGAGAATAAAATTATTGCTATTTGAAAAGTTTTTTAAGACTTCCGTTTCTTTTTGCCTGAAATAATCTTCACCGTTTTCTGCAAAAATTTTTGCAATAGTTTTTTGTTCTGATTTCTCTATCGCATCATCCAAATGAAAAGAAGAAATATTCAATAGACGGCTTAGTTTATCAGCCCAAAAATTTTTGCCGCTTCCTGCTAAGCCAATTAAAAAAAATTTCACTAAAATTATTTAAAAGCATTTAAACCTGTAACATCCATACCTGTTATAAGCAAGTGTACATCATGCGTGCCTTCATATGTAAGTACGCTTTCCAAATTCATCATATGCCGCATAACACTATATTCACCGGTAATACCCATACCACCTAAAATAGCTCTTGCATCTCTTGCAATATTCGCGGCAATCTCACAACTGTTTCGTTTACCCATGCTTACCTGTGCAGGCGTTGCTTTTCCGTCATTCATTAAAACGCCTAAGCGCCAAACCAGTAATTGTGCTTTTGTAATTTCAGTTATCATTTCAGCCAGTTTTTTTTGCTGCAACTGAAATCCACCAATTGGTCTGTCGAACTGTACACGTTCTTTGCTATAACGTAAAGCAATATCATAACAATCCATTGCCGCACCTAACGCGCCCCATGCAATTCCATAACGTGCTTTGGTTAAACAACCCAACGGACCTTTTAACCCTTTCACATTTGGAAAAATATTTTCTTTAGGCACACGCACATCATGAAAAACCAATTCACCGGTTGCGCTGGCGCGCAGGCTCCATTTACCATGGGTTGTTGGTGTTGTAAACCCTTCCATGCCACGCTCAACAATTAAGCCTCTTATTTCGCCTTGTTCATCTTTTGCCCACACAACAGCTACCTGTGCAAACGGTGCATTACTAATCCACATTTTAGCGCCGTTTAAAATAACACTATCGCCATCTTCTTTATAATTGGTAATCATACCGGCAGGATTGCTTCCGTGATCTGGTTCTGTTAATCCAAAACAACCTAACCATTCGCCGCTTGCAAGTTTTGGCAAATATTTTTTGCGCTGTTCTTCGCTGCCATAAGCATAAATAGGAAACATAACCAAACTGCCTTGTACACTTGCTGTTGATCGTACGCCGCTATCACCACGTTCAAGTTCCTGCATCATTAAACCATAACTTATATAATCCAATCCGCCACCGCCATATTGCTCAGGAATTGTTGGACCAAAACATCCTAATTCACCCAATTGCTTTACAATAAATTCAGGAAATGCTGCGCGTTGCGCATAATCTTCAATAATGGGTGAAATTTCCTTTTTTACATAACTGCGCACTGTTTCACGAACAAGTTTTTGTTCTTCTGAAAGTAATTCATCAACCAAAAAATAATCAGGAGATTGAAATATATCTGTTTTGAAAGCCATCGCTAAAATTTATTTATAATTTAAAAACGCGGCAAATGTAAACAGTTAATTTTTGTTGATTGATTTAAGTAAAAAAGAAGTCAGTTTTTGCAATTATTCTCAGATGTGCCATCGTAATTGGTTTTGTAATATAACCGCGCACCAGTTTAAATTTTTTTGATTTTTCAGCATCTTCAATAGATAGACTTGAGGAGAGCACATACACAGGCACATCAATTTTTAAATCCATTGTCCATTTTTCAAACCATTTTAAAAATTCCCATCCACTCATTACATGCATATTTATATCGAGGAAAATAACATTGGGTAAGCTTTCCACATTTTCAAGTAAATATTCTTTTGCCTGTTGCCCATTTGAAAGAGTAACAACTTCATCACAAAAATTACTCACACGCATAGTGCGCTGATAAATTGTAATGGTTATTGCATCATCATCAATAAATAAAACTTTGTTGAAATTACTCATAAACCTCTTTATTTTTCTTCAACAGCTATAAGATCATTCATATCAATATTCATGGGCAAAACACCAATTTGCACAAGTGCACGCTTACCACGTATTTCTTTAACTTTTCCAACCTGGTGATTTTTTTTCATTATAACTTTTGAACCAACTTCAATTGGTTTTTGAACCTCTTTATATTTCGATTCAATTTTTTTTGCCAGCTTATTTACAATGTGTTGTTCTTTTCGTTTAAATAGTAATTCCTGTATTTGTTTTATAACATCATTTTTATTTTCAGATTTTTTCCATTCCAATACAATCTGCCGCAGTTTGCGTTCTGTATCTTTTAAATAATTAATTCTTTCTTCAGTTACTTTATTCTGATGTTTTAAAACTTCAATTTGCTGCCTGTGTTTTTCTTTATTTAAATCAACAGATAATTGTTTTTTCAGGCTTTCATTTTCAAGCATTATTTTTTTTAATTCCTGCTTTTCTTTATTTAGTATTTGCAGATCCTGTTCTGTTTGATTTAATAATTTATCTAAGCGGAAATGATTTTCGTCGACAAGTTTTTTTGCGTTATCTATAAGATGTTTAGGTAAGCCAATACGTTCTGCAATAGCGAATGTATAAGAACTGCCGGGTTTACCAATATTTAATTTATACATTGGCTGCAAATGCATTTCATCAAATATCATTGACCCGTTAATTACTCCGGGAGTATGATTTGCCATTACTTTAAGATTAAGATAATGTGTAGTTACAACGCCAAAAGCATAACGATGATTTAATTCATTTAAAATAACTTCTGCAAAAGCACCACCTAAATTCGGATCGCTGCCGCTGCCCAATTCATCAATAAAAAATAGGGTTTTACCGTTTGAATTTTCAATAAAATATTTCATGTGCAGCAAATGCGATGAATAAGTACTTAGCTCAAATTCTATGCTTTGCGTGTCGCCAATATGAATAAATAGTTGCTTGAAAATTCCAAACTCTGAATCAGGATGAACAGGAACAAGTAAACCACTTTGTATCATTAATTGATTAAGTCCAATGGTTTTCATAGTAACAGTTTTACCACCGGCATTTGGTCCGCTTATTACAAGTATTCTATTTTTTTCATCAAGCTTTAAACTTACCGGCATTGTTTTTCTGCCTGATTGTTTATTGTATAAAAACAAAAGCGGATGATAAGCATTTTTTAAATCAACAATTGCTTTATCTGTTATGTTTGGATAATTGCCATTCATTGCAACAGCCAGTTTTGCTTTTGCTTCAATAAAATCATATTCGCCGGCAATCATCATCCATGCATTTAATAAATTACTGTAAACAGAAAGTGATGCAGTTAATGCTTTTAAAATGCGTTGTATTTCTTTTTGCTCATCTTTTTCAAGCGAGAAAACTTCATTGTTTAATTCAATTGTTTCTTCAGGTTCTATATAAGCTGTTTTACGGCTGTCACTTTCACCATGTAAAATGCCTTTCACCTGTCTTTTATGTTCAGAAAAAACTGCCACTACTCTCCTGCCATTACTAAAACTTTCTTCAATTTCTGCGCTATAACCTGCGCGGCTTAAACGTGCAACTGTTTTTTCAAACACACGTCTCAATTCATTTCTTTTTTTATAAAGATTTTGCCTGATTTTTTGCAACGCTTCGCTTGCACTATCTTTTATATTTCCTGCATCATCAAAAACTTCATCAATCATTTTTATAATTGATTTTTCATAATGACAATTTTCCAAAACTTTTGCAAGTGCTGCATAAGCCAATCTTTTTTCTGCATCAAACCAGCGAAAAATTTTTTCTGCATTAACTGCCAGCAAACGAATGTGCATAAAATCTTCTGCCTGTAAAATGCCGCCTTCAATACTTAATATTTTTAATTGGCGTGAAAGATTTAAAGAAAAATTATTCGGGAAAGATTGATTTTGCTCTAAGAGTAATTTATATTCATAAGCTTGCTGCAGTTGTAGTATTATAAATTCTTTTTTTGTATGAATGCGAAGTGCTGCACTTTTTTCTTTTGCATATTCTGTTTCACAATAAGAAGAAAGAAGCGCTTTTATTTTATCAAATTCTAATTGTTGTTCTGCGGATTCAGGATATAATTTCATCAAATAAAAAGAAATTAGTACACAAATATAATGTTATACTATGGCAGCAAATAGTCGTATTCTTAAAATATTTAGAAACAATAAAGCGCAAAATTATTTGGGTAATGCACTGTCTATAAAAGAAGAAAAATCATTTTTTAATTGATCTAAAGATGGCTTGTTAATGTAAACCATGTGTCCAGCTTCGTAAAAAGTAAAATGAAGATTTTTACGAACATTATTTTTCAGAAACATATGCGCCACAACATTTTCCGTTGCAAAATAGGGCGTTGCCATATCATAATAACCTTGCGCAATCCAAACCTTCAAAAAAGGATTTTTCGTCATTGCTTCACGCAGATTTTCTGCTACATTTAAATACTTGTCATTGCTCAACGGCCAATTACCAACTCTGCCGGTAAGTATTTCATAAGGAAGATCGCTGCTAAATTTTAATTCACGTTTTATGTAATCATTTACTGCAGCAGCAAAAGGTCCGTACACAGTTTTATCGTAGCTCGGATCATATTCAAATGCTTCACCTGCTTCGTCATAATCATAACCGGTAAATCGTGTATCCAAACGTCCAACAGTTAAGCCAGAATCTCTCAGCAATTCTTTATTAAATCTACCCACATACAACCGCAGGTTTGATTGAAGAATATATTCTTTTGATAAGCCTGTATATTGACGCAGCTTATCTGCAATATGGTTTCTTTCCGCATCAGTAATGGCATCTCCTTTTAATAAAGCAGAAGCGTATTCATTCATTGAAAAACTTTCTACTTCAGTCAATAGCGATTTTAAATCAGGATATTGAGAAGATAATTTATGATGATACCAGGCAGTTGCAGCAAAGGTTGGCAACTGCAAAGGAAACGGACGATCATTACCACGATCTGTTTCATCAGCACCAAAATCAAGAATAGCAGAAATCATAATTACGCCGTTCAAGTACATACCATAACGCTCCTGTAAATAATTGGCAACACCTGCAGAACGTGTAGTACCATAACTTTCACCACCAATAAATTTTGGCGAATTCCAGCGCTCATTTTTTGAAGTATATAAACGGATAAAATCGCCAACAAAATGTGTGTCATTTTCAAAACCCGTGAAATCACTTACCTCAGAATTTTTTGCAGGTCTTGTAAAACCTGTCATCATCGGATCTATAAAAACAATGTCCGTTTTATCAAGCCACGAATCATCGTTATCAATATATTTAAACGGAGGTTGCAACATTTCTCCTTTATCACTCAATACAACTTTTTCAGGTCCGATGGCGCCCATGTGCAGCCATACGGAAGAAGAACCAGGTCCGCCATTGTATGCAAAAAGTATTGGTCGCTTTGCAGCATCTTCTCCATCTTTTATATAAGCAATAAAAAAAACTTTTGCTTTTAAGGTATCATTTTCATCTTTCATCAACATAAAACCTGTAGTAGCTGTATAATTTATAACCTCGCCGTTTAATTTAATTTGATGTTTTGTAATAACAACATTATCATTTTGCATTGTTTTGTCCTGTGCATTAATAATTGCAATTGAAAAGAATGTAATGGCGACTAATAAGATTTTCATTTGTTGATGTGCTTTTGTTTTGGTAAGCAGTTAAAGGAATTTGCGGAGCTTGTACAATTATTTAGCTAAGATAATTTATTCTGAACCGGAATTTCGTTTGAAATCGCCGCGCTTCCACGCTTGTATGAAGTCTGCCCATGCCGCAGGATTAAAAATATTTTGTGGTGGCAACTGTCCATTATAATATGATTTTGCTTCCTGCTGTCTTACCTGTGCATTAAAAGCTTCACGACCATCTGTAGGCAATCCCATAAGTAGTGCTTTTCTTGTTGCTGCATCATTATTTTTACGTGCAATTTCCAAAGCATCGGCAGGCACTTTTGTGTTTACAAAATCTCTTTCAAATTGTGCGCGTGATGGTCTGGGTCGTAAAATAGTTGCTGGTAAATACGCCGTATCATTCACCATTAACTGTATAACACTATATTGATTACCTTTTAAACTAACCGGAATATTTACTGTTTTATCCTTGAATCCAATACTTGAAAAGCGAATGCTATCACCTTTCAAAACTGCAATTGAAAACACTCCCTGGTCATTGGTAATAGTTCCTCTGCCATCAGACTCATCAATAACACTTGTAGCTTCTAAACCGCGAAGACTGTCTGCACTCATTACCACACCATAGAGTTGCACAACAGTATCTCGTTTTATAGTTTCATTTTGTGCCGAAGAATGCACAGAGAAAAAAAACATTCCTGCGATAAAAAGATATTGTAAATATTTATTCATTCAATTCTTATAAAACAATTTCTATGCAAAGAAAATAATAGCTTAACAAAATAAACCATACAGGCGGTTAACTTTGCACCCGAAAATTGTTTTTAACAAAATTATGGATGATGATTGAAAATGATGTTTTAAAAGTGCTGAGCAGTGTAAGAGAACCCGATCTTGGAAAAGATATTGTTACGCTGAACATGGTAAAAAATGTTAGCATTAATGATAATGTTGTTTCATTTACAATTGTACTTACTACACCTGCGTGCCCTTTAAAAGAATTAATGCGCACAGATTGTATTAAAGCAATTCAGCAGGTTGATGAAAGCATAATAGTAAACATAAATTTTACTTCGCAAACAACCAGCAAACGCACAGATGCAAAATCTTTATTACCCGGCGTAAAAAATATTATTGCTGTTGTAAGCGGCAAAGGTGGTGTTGGCAAAAGCACCGTAGCTGCAAATCTTGCACTGGCACTTGCACAACATAATGCAAAGATTGGTTTGATGGACGCAGATATTTATGGGCCGAGTGTGCCTATTATGTTTGGGGTGCGCGGTGAACGGCCAATGATGCGTGATGTAAATGGTAAAGGCATGATTATTCCGCTTGAACGTTACGGTATTAAATTAATGAGCATAGGTTTATTGGTTGATGAAAAAAATGCTGTTGTATGGCGAGGGCCAATGGTAAGCAGCGCCATAAAACAATTTGTAACAGATGTTGACTGGGGCGAACTTGATTATTTAGTTATTGATATGCCGCCTGGCACCGGCGATATTCATCTTACATTAATGCAAACAGTTCCCGTTACAGGCGCAGTAATTGTTACAACGCCGCAAGATGTTGCCCTGGCAGATGCAAAAAAAGGTATCGCAATGTTTGCGCAGGCTCAACTAAATGTTCCTATAATCGGGTTGATTGAAAACATGGCTTATTTCATCCCGCCAAATAGTGAAACAAATTTGTCTGATAATAAATATTACATTTTTGGTAAAGAAGGCGGCAAACGTTTGGCTGAAGAATATGATCTTCCTTTTCTTGGGCAAATACCATTAATACAAACTATTCGTGAAGGTGGCGATGAAGGCATTCCGGTAATGATGGGCGATGATGAACTTTCCCGCAATGCATTTGAAAATTTTGCTGCACTTGCCGTAAGAAGTATTTCTATGTTCAATGCAAATTTTTCTGAATATAAAGTGGCGGAAAAAGTTTAAAAAAATAAACAATAACAAAGCCCGAAATATTTCGGGCTTTGTTATTAAATGTGGTTTGATAAAAATATTACATAGGCTTAAAGCTTTTTAGTATAGTAACAGCATCGTGATAATATTGATCCGAATAAGATATCCATATATAAAAGCTTATTTCAGGAAAATCAGGATCAACTAATAAAAGCATCGAAGCAGGATAACCATTTTTTTTGCCATCAATAGCGCATCCCCAATATCCGTTTATATCGTCAAGATAAATAGGTTGCGCATTACCATCACTATTATTAGTCATGTACCTTAAACCTTCCTGGCTTGCCCAGGTTATAACAGCATTTTTCATTCCATCGTAAGTTAAATTTTCGTCTTTACGCGGATAAATGTCCAGCGTCATTACATCATTAGTTGCCTGGAAAGTATTTGCATCGTTTTGCTCAACGCGCATATTATCAGGCGCCTGAAATTTTATCTTATATGTGTCCCAGTTCCAGCCTTCTAACGATTGTGCTTTGATATAATTGGCTGATAAAAGCAGCAGCGCTGCGAATAGATATTTCCGTTTCATTTAGTTTTGGTTTTTAAATTTATAAATGCGGATTAAAACGTGATGTAAAATAAAAAAAATTATATGCACGCTAAATATCTTTATTGTGATTAATATTTATTTGTTCGTATTCGTTTAAAAGTTTCGGTTTTATCTTCGGCGCTATGTTTAATCTTCCGCATTTTAAAGCAGATAATTTTAAAGACGTGATTGCGTTTATGTTTACCCATCCGTTTATTACATTATGCGGATGTGATGAAAACAATTTGCCGGTTGCCACACATGTGCCAGTTTTACTCGAAGAAAGAAATGAAAAACTTTTTTTGCAGGCACATATTATGCGCAATCAAAAACATACGCTTGCTTTTGAAAGTAATAAAAATGTGCTGGCAATCTTTTCCGGTGCGAACACTTATATTAGTGCAAGCTGGTATGAGAAAAAAAATACGGCAGGCACATGGAACTACCAAGCCGTTCATGCAAAAGGTATTCTTGAATTTAAAGATGAAATTTTTTTGCATAATCTTTTAACAAGACTTACAGAAAAATTTGAAAACAACCTGCATTCTCCGTCGCTTGTTAATAAAATGCAGGAAGGATATGTTACAAGTTTGATGAAAGCTATTGTTGCTTTTGAAATTGAAATAACATCAATAGAAAATGTATTTAAATTAAGCCAGAACCGCGATGAAAAAAACTATGAAAATATTATTGATTATTTACAACATGGCAGTGAAGATGCAAAGCAAATTGCATTTACGATGAAACAAAATGAAAAAAATGTTTTTTCTAAAAATAATAATGATTAATGAATCGTACACAACTTATCAATACAATCAAAATCAAAATAAATTATTTATGTGTTGGTTTGGATACGGATGTAAATAAAATTCCGGTACATCTTCAATCTAATCCGGATGCAGTTTTTCAGTTCAATAAAGCAATAATTGATGCAACAAAAGATTACTGCATTGCTTACAAGATTAACACAGCTTTTTATGAAGTGCTTGGCGTAAAAGGATGGGAAGCTTTAGAAAAAACTGCTGCATATATTCCTGCTACACATTTTAAAATTGCTGATGCAAAGCGTGGTGATATTGGATACACATCTGCGCAATATGCAAAAACATTTTTTGAAACTTTTTCTTTTGAAGCGATTACGGTTGCACCTTATATGGGCGAAGACAGTATTCGTCCTTTTCTTGAATACAAAAATAAATACACTATTGTTTTAGGATTAACATCAAACAAAGGCGCAAACGATTTTGAATTATTAAAAACATCTGACAATGTTTTTTTTTATGAAAAAATAATCAATACAGTTTCCAAATGGGGAACGCCGGATAATCTTATGTTCGTAGTTGGTGCTACACAAATAAATCAACTTGAAAATATTCGCAAAATAATCCCGGATCATTTTCTTTTAGTGCCTGGCATTGGTGAACAAGGTGGCAGTTTAAAAGAAGTAAGTAAATATGGAATGAATAAAGATTGCGGACTTATAGTAAATGCAAGCCGTGCAATTATTTATAAATCGAATAAAGAAGATTTTGCAGAAGCTGCAGCGATGGCTGCAAAAGAATATGCAGAAGAAATGCAGCAGTATTTATAGTACTGCTGCAGAAAAAAATTATTGCATTGGTAATACATCGCTTTATATTTCATAAAAATATTTGTTTAATTGTTCACATCTAAATTTTAAATTAGATTTTTAAATTATTATTTTCACAATCCTAAAAAATTTAAGCTATGATCAAGTTAATGGTAATCGGGAATCTTGGGAAAGATTGCACGGTAAATACAGTAAACGGAAAAAATGTTATCAATTTTAGTGTTGCACATACAGAAAAATTTAAAGATAGTTCAGGTGCACAGCGCGAAAAAACAATTTGGGTTGAATGCGCTTACTGGACAGATCGCACCGGCATTTCACCTTATCTTAAAAAAGGGCAGCAGGTATACGCAGAAGGCTCGGCAGAAGTACGTACATATAATACCAATGATGGAAAAAACGGTGCATCGTTAACCATGCGCGTTCAAAGTGTTCAGTTGCTTGGTGCAAAAGGCGGCGAGGGAATGAATACAGCGCCACAAACACAATCTTACTCAAATAATAATTCTAATTCTTACGCAAATAATAATGGAGGCAATGCAGAGGTAAGTGATACAGGTAACGATAGTGATGATCTGCCATTTTAAAAATATCCGCATAAAAAAGACGGCATTAAGCCGCCTTTTTTTTAAAACAATGATTATCCTTTTCTATATTCATTTATCACCTCGGAATCACCATTGTAAACTTTTACTGTTTTTAAATTTTTATTGTTAGCAATATGCACGAAATAAATACTATTATTATTCAACGGTAACACAACTTCTTCAACACCTGAAATATCAAAATTGCTAAATCCGTTTGTTATCATTCTGCTTACTTCTTTTGGTAAACCAGCGCTTTCATAACGTTTAACGGTATACAACAACTTTCCTGCTTTATCATAAATTGGTGTAACAGTTATTGCTGCGGGTGTTTTTTCATTAGCAATTTTCTCTCCAAAATTTTCGATGTTTACTGCTTTTGTTTGTGCCTGTACATTTAATGTTAATCCTGCTGAAAGCATTACAGCAAAAATTGCGGCTAAAGAAATCTTTTTCATTTTTTATTTTTTTATTGATTAATTTTTTTTGAACTTTTTTCGTTCACATGTCAAAACTACTATTACAACAAAATGGTTAAAAGTAAAAAGCGACCATCACAAACTATTTGTCGGCAAAAGCAATTAATTAACAGGTAATCTTAATACGATTATTCAGTTTATCAGTAAACAATTCAGATATTATCTTGCAGCATGGATAAAATTTTTTCTTACACATCATTATACAATTTCACTTACAAAATATTTAAAAGTATTGGCTGTAGTAATGAACATGCAATAACTGCAACCAAAGCATTACTGGCAGCAGATGTTCGCGGTATTGATAGTCATGGCGTGGCAAGACTTTCAGGTTATGTTCGCCTGTGGCAGGCAAATAGAATTAACGGTAATCCGGATATTAAAGTAATACACGAAACAATATCAACTGCAACTGTTGATGGGGATGCCGGTTTAGGTTTGGTAGTGGCGCCCCATGCGATGCAAACAGCTATTAAAAAAGCAGAACATGCAGGAACAGGCTGGGTGAGTGTTTGCAACAGTAACCATTTTGGCATTGCAGGTTATCATGCAATGATGGCTTTAGAAAAAGATATGATTGGGATTGCTATGACGAATGCAAGCGCATTGGTTGCACCAACATTCAGTATTGAAAGAATGCTTGGCACAAACCCGATTGCAGTTGCGATTCCCGCGGATAAGCAGCCTCCATTCGTCGCTGATTTTGCAACAACAACTGCAGCAAATGGCAAGCTGGAAATTCTGCAAAGAAAAAATGAAAACACACCTGTTGGCTGGGTGCAGGATAAAGATGGAAGTTCATCAATAAATGCAAATGAATTAAAACAAGGCGGTGCATTATTGCCATTAGGCAGCGATCGTGAACACGGTTCTCATAAAGGATATGCTTTAGGAAGTATTGTCGATATTTTTTCTGCTGTGTTTAGCGGCGCAAGTTATGGACCTTGGGCACCACCGTTTCCGTCGTATGTTCCAATTCCTGAAAATATGCCCGGTAAAGGTTTAGGTCATTTTTTTGGTGCGATGAGAACGGATGCATTCAGACCAGCAAAAGATTTTAAGCAACACATGGATAACTGGATTGAACGTTTTAGAAAAGCAAAACCTGCAAATGGTTACGACAAAATTTTAATTCCTGGCGATCCTGAAAGGGAAATGGAAACAATTAGAATGAGTGAAGGAATTCCTGTTGTTGAAAGTGTAGTATTAGAAATGAAAACTTTGGCAAAGCAATTTAATATAGAAATGATTTCTTAAAATTCATCAGCACCTTCTGTGCTTTCTGTATTTTCAGCACCTTCATTTTCATCAACACTTTCTTCTGAACTGCTTTCCTCGCCTTCTTCAGTAAAGCCTTCAGTTTTTTGCGGTAGTTCGTATTTTTCTTCAATATCAACAAACTTTTTTCCTAGCAAACTTCTAGTACCATATTGTTGTGGACCGATACCTTCCGTTCTTGATGTAGAAGGATAATTTATTTTACTGCTTTCTTCTTTTGATACATTTATCAATTCAACCAAAAACGTCCAATTCTTTACAAAATCGTATACATAAATAAATTTTTGATTAGTATCGCGTATTTCGCTGCGAATAGCTGTATCTGCCATTATTAGCGGTTGAGCTTTATAATCTTTATCATATTTTTCAAAAGATATTTCGCGGCCGCGCTGCCAATAATCATTGCTGCGATAAAATGTGGCTGAATGTTTATTATCAAACTCGTAAGCTTTAAGAATTGCATTGTGCAAATCAAGAAAAGTTTGAGTATGCTTTATTACTACATCCCTGTATACCGCATCATCATCTTCGTAATAAGCCCTGAATTTTAAAACTGCCATTATATAAGAATTACTTTATCAAATTACTTTATAAACTATAGTATTCGTATTCTCGTTAAAGCAAACAACGTGCAACAATTTTAAAAAAACTGCCTTTTATTTTATACAAAAACTAATTAATTAACAAAGCAATTGGCAACATAAGAAAAAAATCTTTATTGCTATAATTTAATTATTCGAGAGGAGAAAGATCAAGCTCTTTTGCTTTGCGCACCATAAATTCAAATGCTTTATTGTATTCGTTTGGAATATCGCCATCTAATATTGCTTCGCGGATTGCGTCTTTAATTATCCCGATTTTTCTCCCGGGTTTAAGTCCGAATGTTTGCATAATTATTTCACCGGTTATTGGCGGTTGCCAGTTGCGTACACGATCATTTTCTTCAACCTCATCTAATCTTTTTGTTACAATCTCAAAATTATTCAGATAACGCTTAACCTTCATTTTATTTTTACTGGTAATATCAGCTTTGCAAAGCATCATTAACGCATCAATATCGTCGCCTGCATCAAACAATAATCGCCGTATTGCGCTATCTGTAATATTTTCTTTGGTTAAACTTATTGGCCGTAAATGCAATGCAACGAGCTTTTGTACCAATCGCATTTTTTCGTTTTGCGGTAATTTTAACTTTGAAAAAATTCTTGGAACCCACTTGGCGCCCAATGCTTCATGTCCATGAAACGTCCATCCATGCTCATTATCAAAACGCTTTGTAGCAGGCTTTGCTATATCGTGCAGCAATGCAGCCCAGCGCAACCAAATGTCGTTTGTATGTACACAAATATTATCAAGTACCTGCAGGGTATGTGAGAAATTATCTTTATGCCCGATTCCATCAATATATTCTGCACCCTGCAGCGCTAGTAATTGCGGAAATATAATTTTTAATAAGCCTGTTTGCTCTAATAGATACCATCCCGCGGAAGGTTTTTCTGCCAGCATAATTTTATTCAGTTCATCTGTAATGCGTTCCTGAGAAATAATTTTTATACGTTCTGCATTTGCGTTTATAGCATTAAATGTTTCTTCTTCAATTTTAAAATCAAGCTGCGTTGCAAAACGAATGGCGCGCATCATGCGCAAAGGATCGTCACTAAAAGTTTTTGAAGGCTCTAAAGGTGTTTTAATAATTTTTTCATTCAAATGTTTTATTCCATCAAAATTGTCAATAACATTATTAAAATCTTTTTCATTTAAATTGATGGCAAGCGTATTTATTGTAAAATCTCTTCGTTGCAAATCATCTTCCAAAGTACCGGTTTCAACTTCAGGTTTGCGACTATCATGCGTATAACTTTCCTTCCTTGCACTGACAAATTCTATATCAAAATCAGGCAGTTTAATTTGTGCGGTTCCAAAAGTTTTAAAATAAGCAACAGCAGGTTTTGGGTTGAATAATTCTGCAACTGAATGCGCTAAGGTTATCGCATCCCCAACACACATTATATCTGCATCTTTTGTTGCACGATTTAATATTTTGTCGCGAACAAAACCACCAATTAAATAACAAGGCAACTGCAATTTATCAGCTGCTTTAATAATTTTTTTAAAAGTAAATAATTCCTGTTCGCTGAACTTAATTTGCATTCGTGCAAATATAACGTTCAATGTATGGCGTATATTTTATTCAAGCTTAAGTTAGTAGCTATAAAAATTTCCAATCAAACAAAAATATAATCGCAATAAAGTATTCTATTATGAATGTTTTTATCTGAGAGAAAAATCTTTTTTTTATTGTTTTTATGTGTGTTGATCTTACTTGCGCTACCATAGATGTTGGCTTTACATTAAGGAAAGTATAATGATGCGCTTTGCATAAAAAAATACTAACAAACTAAATATTTTTTTAAATGCGTACAATAAGAATTTATAACAAGCTGTTTGTATCAACGTATAATTTCAGCCTTACCGTTTTTCCATTTTATTATTGAAGAAGGTTGTGCTTTGAATTTTTCATGTTGCCTGTATTGTACTACATAATTCACATTTTGTTTTATTATTTCATCAATTAATGAAAAGTTTTCCGGTGACGGGCTACCACTAATATTAGCAGATGTACTTACAATTGGCTTACGAAAACGTTTTATTAAATGCCTGCAAAAAATTTCAGTGCAAATACGAATTGCAACGGAGCCATCGTCATTACAAACATTTTGCGCAATACCAAGTGCATATTCATAAATAACAGTAGTTGGCTTTGTTATCGTTTGTAAATAATCAAACACACTCAAATCCGGCGAAGCAGTGTAGCGAAGAATATCTTTTTCTTCTGTAACCAATACCACAAAACTTTTATGTTGTGGTCTTTGTTTAAGCTGAATAATTTTATTAACTGCATCTTCATTCGTTGCATCACAACCAATGCCCCAAATTGTATCTGTTGGATATAAAATAATTCCACCACTTTGTAAAATCAACAAAGCTTTTTCTATATCATTAATAAATAATTCTTCAAACATTATTTAAAGTTGCTGATAGTTGTTCTTTTTTAATATCAAGTGCACATTTAAAATGCTTTTCGGGGCATTCGCGTTTTCCATGCGTTGTACATGGTCTGCAATAAAGAGGCTCGTCTTTTTCAATAATAAAACTTTTATAACTCAAAGGCGTATAACCAAACCATGTAACAGTTGAACAAAATATTGCAGTTACCGGCGCGTTCATAGCAGAAGCAATATGCATAGGCGCAGAATCATTTACATAATTCATTTTTGCATTTTGCATGAGTGCAGCAGATTCGAGAAAAGTTAATTCGCCGCATACATTAATTATAGAATTATGCGGTAATGCATTTTTTATTTCATTACATAAAATTTTATCTGAAGAAGCTCCAATTAAAAAAACTTTTAAGTTCTGCGGTAAGTTTTGTAAAAACTCAATCCATTTTTCTTTTGGATATTGCTTGGTAAACCAAACGGAAGACGGAGCAATGCAGATATAATTTATAGTTGACAATTGACAGTTGATAATTGATTTTATTTTCTCATGATCTTCTTTTGATGGATACAATTTTACCGTTGCCGGTTCATCACTTGTAAAATGTTTTATTAATGAAAGATTACGGTGTACTTCATGTACAGGGTTCTCTTTAGTACCAATTACATGTTTCACTTTTACATCAAACAAAAAGCTTAAGGGGTTTTTATCAAAACCAATTTTCTCTTCGCCTTTAGATAAAACAGTTATTAAACCGGTAGAAAAAAAACGCTGCACATTTATTACTTTATCGTATTTATTTTTTTGTATGATCTTTATTAAGGCGAACAGATTTTTCGTTTTGTTTTGTTTTTTATTCCACAACAAAACCTCGTTCAAATAAGGATGATTTAAAAGCAAACCTTCATTGCCTTTACGTAATAAAAAATCTATTCGCGCATGCGGAAAATCATTATGCAGTTTTTCAATTAAAATAGTTGCCAATATCACATCGCCAATAAATGCTGTTTGTATGATTAGAATTTTTTGCATGAACCACGCAAAGTTATCTGTTCACTTCTTTACAGCTTATGTTTGCAAAAAATTTTAATAATGGACTTGCAACCGCTGATAATTGAAGCATGGAATAACCGCGAACTATTAAAGGAAAAAAAATATTCCGATGCAGTTAAAGCAGCAGTTGAGGAAATAAATAAAGGCAGGTTGCGCACTGCAGAACCAACTGCTGAAGGATGGAAAGTTAATGAATGGGTTAAGCAGGCAATACTTTTATACTTTGGTGTTCAGCCAATGCAAACATGGAGCATGCCGCCATTTGAATTTTACGATAAGATTGAATTGAAAAAAGATTTTGCAGCATTGGGTGTAAGAACCATTCCCGGTGCCATTGCACGTTATGGTGCATATATAGCAAAAAATGTTGTGCAGCTTCCAAGCTTTATAAATATCGGCGCTTATGTTGATGAAGGTACAATGGTTGATACATGGGCAACTGTTGGTAGTTGCGCGCAGATTGGCAGGAATGTACACTTAAGTGGCGGCGTTGGTATTGGTGGTGTACTGGAACCTTTACAGGCAAGTCCGGTTATTATTGAAGATGGTTGTTTTATTGGCAGCAGAAGTATTGTAGTAGAAGGTGTAATTGTTGAAAAAGAAGCTGTGCTTGGCGCTAATGTTGTGCTCACAAAATCAACAAAAATCATTGATGTTACAAAATCTTCTCCTGTTGAATATAAAGGAAGAGTTCCTGCGGGCTGCGTTGTAATTCCCGGCACTTATAATAAAGATTTCCCTGCCGGTTCTTTTGGTGTAAGCTGCGCTTTAATTATTGGTAAACGCAAACCCAGCACTAATTTAAAAACAAGTTTGAATGATGCTTTGAGAGATTTTAGTGTGAGTGTTTAGTCATTAAATCATCAATAAAATAGAATGAATAGACAAGCATAATCAAACTGCTAAACAAATAAGCAGAATATATTTCATCTGATTACCTACTGTTTCCTATCGTTTACCTACAATTAAATTTACACAACCTACTATTGCTTTGAGAGAACAATAAGTAATAATATTTTTATGCAATAAACAGAATAATAAAATGGAAAACGAGGATATAAAAAATTACCAGGAAGATATAAATAATAAGGAGCAAGACATGCATCACAGGAATAACCACATGTGGGGCGGATTAATATTAATTATTGCCGGTGGTTTATTACTTGCAAGAAAATTAGGTGCTTACATTCCTGACTGGCTTTTAAGCTGGCACATGTTTTTAATTTTGTTTGGATTGCTAATAGGTTTCAGAAGTAATTTTAGAAATGCCGGTGGATTTATAATGATTATTGTTGGCGGCGCTTTTTTAGTAAGTGATATAATACCAACTGTAGATCTGCACGATTTTATATGGCCCGGCATTTTGATCCTGGTAGGGTTTGCTTTTATTGTAAAGCCGCGTGGTCGTCTTAAGCGCGAAAAGCGTTGGTCAAAATGGGATAATTATCGTAAGCAAAATTTTAATCAACCTGAATATACACCAACTGAAACCGCAAATTTTGATATAAAAGATAATTCAGAATTTGTCGAAATAAATGCAGTGTTTGGCGGCGTAAAAAAAATTGTTCTTTCAAAAAATTTCAGAGGCGGAGAAGTAAACACCTTTATGGGCGGAGCAGAAATTAATTTTCAACAGGCAGATATAAAGCAAGTCGTTTCATTAGAAGTGAATAATATATTCGGCGGTACCAAAATCGTTATTCCTTCAAACTGGGATGTAAAAAATGAAGTAACGGCTGTGTTTGGCGGAGTAGAAGATAAGCGAAGCATTAATTTGCCAACACCCGATGTTACCAAATCAATTATTTTAAGAGGCACGTGTGTGTTTGGCGGAATAGAGATTAAGAATTTTTAACAGGATTTTTGTCCAAAAACAAATGGTTCAATTGACATTATCAATACATAATTAATCAGGGTATTCACTAAAATAACTTATTATGAAATGGTATCTTGCTAAACTGGTTTACAGAATTATTTGTGGTGATGGAAAACATACCGCACAATTTGATGAACAGTTGCGTTTAATAAATGCAGAAGACGATTTACATGCTTTTTATAAAGCAAGATTATTTGGAGAACACGAACAGGATAATTTTTTAAATGCTGCAGAAAAACCGGTTCACTGGAAGTTTATTGACGTTTCAGAAATTCATGAACTTAATAATTTGAATGACGGCGTTGAAATTTATTCGCGTATATCAGAAGATGATAATGCAGACATTTATACAAAGCTTGTTTTATTACGCGCCGCACATCTGCAGGAAAATTTTATGCGTGAAACAGTAAGATTAAATTAATACAATTGAGCGCAGTTGAGCCCCGCAGAAAATTATTGCTGCTTAATTTAAGCTGGTGGATAATTGTAAGTCTTATTCACGCTTATATTTTAAAGCAATCGTCGCTTAATGTAAATGAGATTCTTACTGATACCATTATAAGCTTTGGCTTGCTGGGCGCTGTTTGTTTTCTTATGATAAATACCATGCGCTATTATTTACCACAGCGCGAAAAATATTGGTATATACTTTTTATAAGCTTAAGCATAAGCGGTATTTGCTCGCTTGTTTCAAAGTTTTTACTTGATATGATAATGCGAAACAATGTAAGTTATCTGCAGGAACTTCATCAGTCAAACGGCATTCGTTTCGGCATAGAATTTTTACTGGTAAGTTGTATTTGCATGATGAGTTTGCTTTGGTACAACCAGGAAGAACAAAAACGTATGAACGAACATAAGGCAGAAGCGGAACAAATGGCTAAACAAGCAGAACTATATAAATTAAGACAACAGTTGCAGCCACATTTTTTATTTAATAGTTTAAATTCTATAAGTGCTTTAACAGGTTCTCAACCTGAAAAAGCGCGACACATGATTTACCAGCTAAGTGAATTTTTGCGCGGCACTTTAAAAAAAGATGAAAGGCAATGGAATTCGCTTGAAGAAGAAATGCAATATCTGCAATTATATCTTGAAATAGAAAAAGTAAGATTTGGGCATCGGTTGCAAACAAATATTTTTTGCGATGAAGATGCACTTAGTTTACAATTACCGGCAATGTTGCTGCAACCGATAGTTGAAAATGCTATTAAGTTTGGTTTATATGATACAACCGGAGAAGTATTAATAAAAGTGGAAGCAAAAAAAATAAATGCGAGCCTAAAAGTTGTTGTAGAAAACCCTTTTGATCCAGAAACATCACAACCATTAAAAGGAACAGGTTTTGGATTGGCATCAATTCAGCGGAGATTATTTTTACTTTTTGCCAGGCAGGATTTATTGCAAATTGATAAAGAAGATAACCGTTTTATAACAACAATTCTTATTCCTCAAAAAGTATAAAATTTTAAGATGAATGTAATTATAATCGATGATGAACCGCTGGCAAGGAGCATTGTTAAAGAATACCTGGCGTCTTATCCTGAAATAAAGATTATTGCTGAATGCAGTGATGGATTTGAAGGTTTAAAATCTATTCAGCAATATGAGCCTGAGCTTATTTTTCTTGATATACAAATGCCAAAAATCAATGGTTTTGAAATGCTTGAATTAATTGAAAACCCGCCACTGGTAATTTTTACGACTGCTTTTGATGAATTTGCGATAAAAGCTTTTGAATCTAATGCTATTGATTATTTATTAAAACCATTTAGCAAAGAGCGGTTTGATAAGGCGATACAGAAATATTTAAATCAGCAAAAACCTGTTACGAAAAATACAGAAGCTGTTTTAGAAAGTGCAGCGCAGTCGCCCATACAACAAAACCGTGTTATAGTAAAAGATGGAAGTAAGATTAAAATAATTCCGGTTTCCCAAATTCAATACCTTGAAGCTGCAGATGATTATGTAAAAATCTTTATAGCTGAAGGTTCATTTTTAAAGAAAAAAACAATGAGTTATTTTGAGGAGTCGTTACAGGCATTTCATTTTGTACGCGTTCATCGTTCATACATTGTAAACACACAATTAATTACACGCATAGATGCTTATGAAAAAGACAGCCATATATTGTTACTTTCAACGGGTGCGAAATTGCCTGTTAGTAAAGCAGGCTATGCAAAACTGAAAGATGTTTTAGGAATTTAAATTAAAATATTTTCCGTAACAGTTTGTCCATCCAGCATGCGTATAATGCGATGGCTATAACGTGCATCATGTTCGCTGTGTGTAACCATTACAATCGTTGTTCCTTGTTCATTTAATTCTGTAAGTAATTGCATTACTTCATTACCATTATTGCTATCAAGATTACCGGTTGGCTCATCTGCAAGAATTAATTTTGGATGATTTACTACAGCTCTTGCAACTGCCACACGTTGTTGCTGACCACCGGAAAGTTGTTGCGGATAGTGATTTCTGCGGTGCATAATCTGCACTTTATCCAACACTTCTTCTACACGTTTTTTGCGCTCTGCAGTTTTTACGCCTGTATATATTAATGGTAATTCTACGTTTTCAAAAACAGTAAGTTCATCAATCAAATTAAAACTCTGGAATACAAAACCAATATTGTTTTTACGCAGGTCTGCACGTTTGCGTTCATTGTAATGTGCAACTTCAGTTCCATTAAAAATAAAACTTCCGTCATCAGGATCATCAAGCATTCCTAAAATATTAAGTAGCGTAGATTTTCCGCATCCTGAAGGACCCATTACAGCAACAAATTCTCCTGATTTAACTTCCATAGTTAATTTGTTGAGCGCAACAGTTTCTACTTCTTCTGTGCGATAAACTTTTTCGAGTTCTGAAATCTTTATCATATTGGTTTATTTGTAAATTTTATTTGAATGTGTTTAATTTATTTTTTTAATACCAGCTGCTGTATATCACCATAATTCTCATAACTTGATGTTATTACTTTATCACCCGGCTGTAAGCCTTGCAAAACTTCATAATAATCCGTACTTACATTTCCAAGTTGTATATCCACTTTATTTGCTTTGGTTCCGTCAGCACTTACTTTAAAAATCCAGTTACCGCCGGTGGTTTGGTAAAATCCACCTTTTGGCAACAGTATTGAAGTTCTTACATCACTTAAAGCCAATAATATTTGCAATGTTTGCCCGCGGCGAATGCCTTGTGGTATTTTTCCAATAAATGACATATCAACCTGGAAGCTTCCATTTGTATTTACCTGTGTATATACTTTTTTAATTTCGAGCACATAATCGCTATCAGCAAATGTAAACGTACCACGCAAACCAATATATATGCGTGAAATATAATGTTGGTCAACATCAACACGAACTTTATATCCGCCCATAACATCAATTTGTCCCAAACGCTCGCCTTTATTTTTACTCTGACCAACTTCTGCATCTAAAGAAGTTAATTGGCCGTCTACTGGCGAACGAACAATCAGATCACCAACTTTTTGTTGCATAACTGCTAATGCATTTTGAGAGCCATTATATAATTGCTGAGCCTGTGATAACTGCTGTTTATTTGAAATAGAATCCTGGGATAATATCTGTTGCGCAAGTTTGTCTTTTGTTTTATAATAATTATAATCGTTTACTGCTTTTTGATATTCCTGTGAGCCGATTGCTTTTTTTGTATACAAATCTTTGTCTAAGTCATAAATGCGTTCTGCTTCCTTTAATTGGCTTTGTACGTCTGTTATCTGGGTTAATTTCTCAACAGTGTTTTGTTGTGCTGCGTTTCGGGAAATTTGCATCTGTGTTAAAAGATTATACACATTTGTTTTTTGATTTACGAGATCAAGTTCAAGATCTGTATTTGATAAACGCAGAATTGGTTGATCTTTTTTCATCATTGTTCCGTCATCAACATATTTTTCTTCTACACGCCCGCCTTCAATAGCATCAAGATAAATAGTTGTTTGCGGAAGCACTATACCGTTAACGGGTATATTTTCCTGAAATTTTCCTTTCGTTACAGTACTTACAGTTAAGCGATCTGTTTCTACATTTAATTTAGAAGCGCCGCTGGTAAAATAATAACTACCCGCAATTAATAAAACAATCACTGCAATAACTGCTATAGTTATTATTCTCTTTTTTGTCCATGTTTTCTTTTGTATTACCCTATCCACGTTATAATTATTTAACTACATTAATTTAATAGTAATAGAATTAACTGCATCAACATTTAAGCTTCTTATGCTTTTGTCAGCATTGTTGTTGCTGCTAAAATGTTGCGTATGTCTGTGTACTAAAATAATCATGCAAATTAAAACTGCATTTACAAGTAAAAGCAACCTCAGCATAAACCAATTATTTTTTAATCCTGTCTGCATAATAATCTTTGTGCCATACACAAAGAAAGCAAAGTGCCATTTTAAGTTTAGCCTGAAAAACAATCATTTATAAACCTGTTACTAAAAGATGTTGTACGCTTGTGTAACAGAATGTGTTCGTTTTTGATACAGCTAATATTCCCGTAAAGTGAACACTAATTAAAAACCAATATTTTAGCTTTATGGTATAGCAAATGTCTTTTACTGGTACAACATTTAATAAAATCAAATAACTTACTCCTAATAAATTAGAAAATGAGCCTGAAAAATACAAGTATATTAGTAATTGATGACGATCCTGATGTTTTAATTGCCGTACGCCTGTTATTAAAAACTGAAGTAAAAAAAGTTGTTACAGAAAAAAACCCTGAAAATTTGCCCGCTCTCCTACGAGAAACAACCTTTGATATGGTTTTGCTTGATATGAATTTTAAATCTTCTATCAACACCGGCAACGAAGGATTGTATTGGCTTAAACGAATAAAAGAATTAAATGCCACTGTTCCTGTAATAATGATTACAGCTTATGGCGATATTGATCTTGCGGTTCGCTCTTTAAAAGAAGGCGCTTCCGATTTTTTGCTTAAGCCCTGGCATAATGAAAAACTACTTTTAAATATTGAAGAGATTATTCAAAAAACAAAGCGGGCAGAAAATGGTGCAT
>CAXSDU010000004.1:42599-56056 GCA_964236165.1 uncultured Parafilimonas sp.
AAGATGCAGAAAATTTAGCAGGCACAGAATTACTCGCCGAAAGTGATGCAATGAAAAATATTTTTTTTAAGATTGAAAAGATTGCTCCTACAGATGCAAACATTTTAATTCTTGGAGAAAATGGAACAGGCAAAGACCTGATTGCAAAAATTATTCATCAGAAATCTTTAAGGGCAAAACAACCTTTTATTAAAGTTGATGTTGGTGCACTTACAGAAACACTTTTTGAAAGTGAACTTTTCGGTCATAAAAAAGGTGCATTTACAGATGCAAGAGAAGATCGCATTGGAAGAATTGAAGCAGCAAACGGTGGCACATTATTTCTTGATGAAATAGGAAATATTTCTTTACAGCAGCAGGCTAAATTATTAAGCGTGTTACAAAACAGGCAGGTTATACGTTTAGGAACTAATCAGCCAATATCTGTTGATATACGATTGATTTGCGCTACTAATGTTCCGCTACAGGAGATGGCAAATGAAAATCGTTTTAGAAAAGATCTTATCTATCGTATAAACACCGTTGAAATTATGTTGCCGCCTTTACGCGCAAGAAAAGATGATGTGGTTTTATTGGCAAAACATTTTGCAAAACAATATGCTGCCAAATACAGAAAACCATTAATCGAACTAGATAAAACTGCACTTGAAAAATTAATGAAATATTCTTTTCCGGGTAATGTGCGCGAATTGCAATATACAATGGAGCGTGCTGTAATAATGGGTGATAGTGATGTGCTTTCAGAAAAAGATTTGTTATTTTCTCCTATTGAATCAACTGCTGGAAGTCCAAATGAACAGGACGATTTTAAATTGAGTACAATAGAAAAAAATACAATTCTGCATGTAATAGAAAAACATAACGGTAATATAAGTAAAGCCGCAAAAGAATTAGGTTTAACAAGAACCGCATTATACAGAAGACTTAGCAAATATGATATATAAACAACCCGGCAGCAGGCTTGTGTTACGCATTCTTTTATTAACTATAGAAATATTTGTTGCCAGCTATTTACTTATTACTGCGCGAGCTTTATTGGGCAGTCTTGTGATTGTGCTTGTTATTTATCAATGCTATAATTTATATGCATTTTTAAAGAAAGCGCAGGCAGAAGTAACACAGTTTGTAGAAAGTATTCACTACAGAGATTTTTCAAGACATTTTGATGTAAAACATGCGCCCGCAGAACTACAATCTTTACGCAAAGGTTTTAATGAAATTAATTCAACCTTTAAAGTTATAAGTATTGAAAAAGAAACGCAATATCAATACTTGCAAAAAATATTAGAGCTTGTTGATACAGGAATTCTTTCTTACGAAATTGAAACCGGCAATATTGTTTGGATGAATGAATCGCTGAAGCGTTTGCTAAAAATTCCTTTTTTAAAAACCATTCAATCGCTTGATAAAAGAGATCCGGCACTTTGTTCCGTTATCGTTAATTTAAGACCAGGCGAAAGTTTAGTAAATGATATTCACATTGAAAGAAACGTACTTAAAATTCTTATAGCTGCCACTGCTTTTCAAACTGACGAGAAAAAATATAAGCTGATTGCTTTTCAAAATGTAAATGAAGCATTGGATGAAAATGAAAGTAAAGCATGGCAAAAATTATTACGCGTTATGACGCATGAAATCATGAATTCAATTGCGCCTATTTCTTCTTTAGCAGATACATTAAAAAATCGTTTACAAAATTCCACCGAATTGGTTGATGATGAATCAGGAACACTCGAAGATCTTTCATTAGGTATGGAAACCATAAAGCGAAGAAGTGAAGGCTTGCTGAAGTTTGCGCAAACATATCGTAACCTTAATATGATTTCTGCACCAACGCTTCAAAAATTTTATGTAAAGGATATTTTTAAAACACAGCAGCGTTTAATGCTGCCCACACTCGAACAAAAGAACATTGATCTTGAAATAATTTTAAAAGATTCTGATCTGCAATTAGAAGCAGATATTAATCTTATCGAACAGGTTCTGATAAATTTAATGCTCAATGCAATTGAAGCAATAAAAGAAGTTGAAAATCCCAAAATAATTTTCACAGCAAGTCAATCGCAAAATAACCGAATTGCAATTAAAGTAATTGATAATGGACCAGGTATTGAAGATGAAGTGCTTGATAAAATTTTTATCCCATTCTTTAGTACAAAAAAAAGCGGAGGTGGTATCGGATTAAGTTTATGCAAACAAATTATGATGCTGCATAAAGGCAACATTCATGTACAAAGCATAAAAAATGAAGGCACTGCTTTTATACTTCAGTTTTAGTTAATTTACAAAGAATCTGAAAGAGGATTTAATTCTATAACTTCTTATATACTTATTAATTATTTGGTGGAGTTGTTTGACCATTTGAATTTGGCGGCGGCATTTGACCATTTGCGTCATGTGGTGAAGGCATATTGTGCATTTTAGAACTGTCTAATTGCACTTCATCAGGATGCGGACTTTGACGATGACATGTTAAACATTTTACTACAGATATAGTATCGGGCATTGAAGAGTTTTCAAAATTAAAATATTTCGTATTGATGTCTTTTGTCATTATCATCATATTACGTGCAATATCTTTTTCAGGTTTTTCATCACTTGCAAAATCCATTTTTCCATTATTAAATTGATGACAGAAATTACACCTTACGCCAAGCGCCTGCGTAAAATGATGCATTACTTCATCAAGACTATCTTTACTTATATCTTTTGGTAATACTTTCAAATTCTTAAAATAGCCTGTATCAGCGGCTGATTTTTTTGTGGTTACAATTGTTGAAGGTTTTGTTGCGGCTATACTTATTATTACACCTGCGAACAAAATAAACATTACACTAAGCTTTCTTGTATTTGCTAATTTCATTTTTGAAATATTTTGCTTGTAAATTAAATAAAACCAATCAATTTAATCAACAGAATAAATTATACCTGCTTTATTGCGAATGTTATCTAATGTTTCCATTAATAATAAACTATCGGCATGCGTCATAACATTACTTTCCGTTAAGCCGCTTTCCAAACACTCGCAAACGTGTTGCGCTTCATATTGATACCCGAAGCCTTCTTCATTTCCATGTAAAGTAATTATTTGTTTTGTATCTGGTTTGCCTGCATAATATTCGATTGTTGTAAAAGGCGTGTAATAACGTGCAGTTAATCGTATGCGCCCTTCAGTTCCGCATATATCAGCTTCTGTAGATGTATCAGAAAGAAAAGTAGAAAACATCTGTGCAATTGCTCCATTTTCATAATTAAACGTAACCGCGCATTGAGCATCAATACCTGTAGCAGCAGGTGTCATCGTTGCTTCAATAATATCAGGCTTACCTAAAAAAAATAATGCAGTAAACACATTGTATATTCCAATATCGAGCATCGTTCCGCCACCAAGCGCAGGATCGTACACTCTTTGCGGTGCGTTTTCGGGCGGACGAAATCCAAAATTTAATTGCATGCTTTTTATTTCTCCCAACATGCCTTTATTAATCATTTCTTTTACTTTATTAAAAGGATGAAGAAATTTTGTCCATACAGCTTCCATCAAAAAAACTTTTTTGTTTCTTGCTGCACTTATCATTTTTTCTGCTTGCGCATAATTTATAGCGAAAGCTTTCTCACATAAAACAGCTTTATTATTTTCTATGCACAGTAACGTATGTTCGCAATGATGACTGTGCGGCGTTGCAACATAAATAACATCAACGTTTTTATCTTTTACAAGATCTTCATAAGAATAGTGTGCATGTTTAATTGAAAACTCCGAAGCAAATTCATCTGCAGATAGTTTAGTTCTTGCGCCGCAGGCAATTAGTTCTGCATTTTTCACAAACTTTAAATCAGATGCAAACTTTCTCGCAATACGTCCACATCCTAAAATTCCCCATCGTATCATTATAAATTTTTAGTGAATTTATCTTGTCGCGATGAAAGAAAAAAATCAGTAATAAATATTCAGATTAAAAGAAGACGCATTTTCATTTAAAGCGGCGGCAGTTGCATTACTTACACGAAAATCAGCACCATTATTTTCTTTCAGATCACCCATGCTCCAAAGCACTTTTGCATAAACGGTTTTACCATTATCTGCACTGAGTTTTACAACTGTTCCCGGATTTATATTATCTGCAAGAATATAGTATTTACCATCAGTCCAACCACTTGCCGTTTTAAAAGTTTTACTCACGCCAGTAATATGTTCTTTACGTTTGCCTTTGCTATCAAACTGATCCTGAAAATAACCTGCATCAATTTGTGACTGAGATGAAACCTGTGTAAAATTATTATCATTATCAGCAGGCACAGAAGACTGTTTATTCACTATTTCAGTGTTTGTTTTTATCCCGGAATCTTCCGGCTTTTTTTCCTCAGTTATATTATTTACTTCATTTTTTTGTTGTGGTTGTACCTGCGGTTGTTCTGTTTCAACTCTTGGGCGTTTTGTATCTGCAAGTGGTTTGCTTAAAGTGGTTATGTTATTGCTTTGTCCAACTATTAAATTACTTCCAAGTTTTGCACTGTTATCAGAAAGATTATTCCACGATTTTATTTGTTCGACGGAAATACTATATTGTTTACTTATGCTAAATAAAGTTTCGCCCCGAACAACTTTGTGTGTAATAGCATTTGCTGGTGCAGCAACAATTTCTTGTTTTACAGGTTGAGGTTCCGGCGTTTTAATTTTATCAGTTTTGTTCGAAGGAATTTTTATTATTGAACCATATGCAAGTTTTGTATCAGCATGCATTCCGTTTTCGCGCATAATATCACCAACATTTGTGTTGTATTGTTTTGCTAAAGCTGATAAAGTTTCGCCTGATTTTAAAGTATGGTTTATATAACCACTTTGCGCAGATGCAGTTTTCATTATAAAAATAAATAAGCAGAAAGTTGTTGCCCAAAGAAGCTTTTTCATGTTTGTTGTAATTTATTAGTCGCATGGAAATATGCAATGATATTTTCTTTATAAAGACACAGCATACTTCATAGTAAAAGTTACGCGTTCAAATTTACTGTTTAAGTATGCGCCAATTTATAGGATAATAATTATTAACACGATTGTGCAAAAATTTAAGCCAGCCAAGCGGGTAATTTTTATATGTGGATAATGCCCAACCTTTATTTTTTATTTCAATCTTCATTTCAGTCTTGCGCAGATATTGCAAAGCTTCAATTTTTGTAAGTTCAATTCTTTGAACTGTATTTTTTATTATAGTGCTTAAAGCAAGTTCGTGATGCGGAATCAATTCATCGCGTATTATTTCACCAAGATTAATTCCGGCTTTGCGTATGTAAAGATTTTTTTGCAGCACTGAAATATCATCAGCCCATTTTTTATTTATAACTTTTATATTTTCTTTTTGATTAAAAAAAAGCCAATCATCTTCATTAATATAATTTAAAGCAATTGCCGCCTGCTTAGTGGACGTTTTACTTAAAAATTTTTTTTGCGATTTGTTTGCAGATGATGAACCATCAATCTTTTTAAAAGCAGCAATAAAAAAACCTTCGCCTTTTATTTTATCAGGCCAAAAACGATATCCAAAAGCTTTGTGTTTTAAAGATTGCGTTTCAACTATATTCCATTCATCTTTTATTTTAAGTTGAATCGTTTCTATATCAAAATTATTTTTCAACCAATCAAGAATATCCTCATCTTCTTCTTTTGAATAAGAGCATGTTGAATAAATTAAAATACCACCTTGTTTTAAAGTTGTGTAAATATCAGCCAGAATTCTTTGCTGTCGCTGGCTACAGAGATTTACATTTTCAATACTCCATTCCTCAACGGCATTTATATCTTTTCTAAATAAACCGCTTCCGCTGCAAGGCGCATCAATAACAATTACATCAAAATAATTTTCAAGCTGTTTAAAATCTGCAGCATCATTACTTGTTATAACAATATTTTCAGCGCCCCATTTTGTAAGATTTTCATATAAAACATTTGCTCTTTGCTTAATTATTTCGTTACTAATAATCAAACTGTTTTTAAAATACGATGCAAGCAAACTGCTTTTGCCGCCCGGCGCCGCACATAAGTCTAACACTTTTTTATTATCATCAATACAGGTTTGTTTTAAAACTTCAAATAAAAATATACTGCTTGCTTCCTGAACATAATAAGCGCCGGCATGCAGCAAAGGATCGAACGTAAATGCCGGGCGTTCCTTTAAATAAAAACCATATTCGCACCATGGAATTTTTTCTTTCAAAATAAAATCAGGATGCATTTTTTCATCTGATGCAAACAGTTTTGTTTTAACCGGATTAAAGCGCACAGATGTTATTTGCTCAGGTATAATATGTGCATCATAAAAACTTTGCCTGTTGAAGCCTTTAGCTGTTTCAAGTGTGTCAATTAATTCTTCCGGCAAAAAAATTTTCAACTTTAAGATAAATTTTTAATGAGTATTTGCAATTGCTCTAAAGTATTAAAAGAATGCAGTATAATACGCAACCGTTCTTTTCCTGCGGGTACTGTTGGATATAAAATTGGTCTTACATCAATATCTTTATTTTGAAGTTGCTTAGCAATTTTTTTTACTTGTTCATTACCAGGAATAATAACAATTTGTATGGGTGTTTCTGAAGTTAGTTTTTGAAATTTTAATTGCGCCTGCTGAAAGTTTTCTATTAGCTCTTTTAAACGTATTCTTTCATTATGTAAAAAAGGAAATGTTTGATACGATGCTTTGATTGCTACAACTGCATGTTCGGGTAATGCTGTTGTATAAATAAAGCTGCGGGCAAAATTAATTAGATACTTTTTTAAATTTTCTGTACCTAGAATTGCTGCTCCATGTACGCCGCATGCTTTACCATAAGTATGAATGCGGCAAAAAATTTCATGCTGCAGATTTTCTTTTTTTGTTAAGCCTTCACCACTTTCACCTACCACACCCGTAGCGTGCGCTTCATCAATTATAAGATGCGCTTTGTGTTTTTTACATAAGCAAATAATATTATTTAAATCACAAAAATCTCCATCCATACTAAACACCGATTCTGTTACAACAAAAACATTTGCACCATTAATTTGTGGCATAGATTTTAATTTTTTTTCAAGTTCATTCGCATCATTGTGCGCAAAAGAAAAACTTTGTGCAAATGACAACCGTATTCCATCGCGAATAGAAGCATGAGAAAATTGATCGTATAAAATGATATCTCCTTTTTGCGGGACACAGCTTAATAAGCCAACATTTGCATCATAGCCAGAATTAAAAATTAGTGCTGTTTCTGCGTTATGAAAGTCTGCAATATGTTTTTCCGTTTCTTCAATTAAAACATAATTGCCGGTTAATAATCTTGAACCTGTTGATCCTGTTTTAAAATGTTCGCTAATCTTATCTTTTAGTAAATTGTTATGTACAATTCCCAAATAATCATTTGAACAAAAATCAATTTTACCAAATGGTAATTTTAATTTACGTAAAGCATTTTTATCAATTCTTTCATGAAGTTTCTTATCTAAAAAAGAATCATTATACATAACGTGTTTATTCTTTTATCAAAACTAAACGTTTACGTGTTATGGCTCACCTGCAATTCTAACCCATAAAGAGAAAAAATATTCCCGCGATGAAACAATTTTAAAGTAGCACAAAAACTGTTTATCAAAAAAAATTAATATTTACAGCTTTTAATTTTTACATCGCACCCTGATTTCTTTCTTTCACCAACAAAATATAGTCATTTGCCAAGTTTGAGAAAATGATGGAACAAGTGTTGAATATTTTTATGCCTTATTACCGAAACTAAATTTCCATCTGGTGATATCAAATTTAAAAAACACAAAAACAATCATGAGAAAGCTTTACATTCTTTGTTTAATAGCTTGTTTGTTTACAGCTCATTCATTTGGTCAGTCAATAATAAACCCAAATGATGCAGTTGTTACTTACAATTCGGCTACGCCGCCTACCCAACCTACTTATGGGCAGATAGGCAAATGGGTGCGTACAAAACGCCTTAGCTGGAATACCGATGAATACAAATGTTATATCTATAAAGGATGTGCATTCAGAATTCATTTTCCTAAAAGCTATAACCCTACAGCAATAGATGGGAAAAAATATCCGATGCTTGTATTCTTTCATGGTTTAGGTGAGGCAGGAGAAATTACTGATAATGAATATCAGCTTTATCATGGTGGTGATGTATTTCAGAATGCTGTAGATAACGGCACATTTGACGGATATGTTTTGTGTATGCAAAGTTCAGGTAACGGTTATTGGAATTCAAATCAATATCAATACATTTCTGAAATTATTGATTATATGGTTGTTAATAATAAATTAGATCCGTTTGCAGTGAGTGATAATGGCTTATCAGCTGGTGGAGAAGGAACATGGGGAATGATGTTTGAGCATCCTTCATACATAGCATCTGCTATTCCAATGTCTGCAGTTTCTCTTAACTATGAAACTCAGGATTTAGTAAATAAAATGAAATTTACACCGGTTTGGAATATTCAGGGTGGTCAGGATGGAGCACCAGCTCCCTATACAGCACATGTTGTACGCGATTATATACTCGCAGCCGGCGCAGATTACTCTTACACCGAATTTTCCACGCTTGGTCATGATACATGGGATTCTACATGGTTGCTGCCAGACTTTTGGCCTTATATGTTACGCGCCTACGGTTCTAACCCATGGACACTTTTTGGAAGAACACAATTTTGCCCTGGTGATAATATTAATCTCACCATTGGCTTAGCTCCTGGTTACCAGGCGTACCAATGGAGATTTAACGGCTCGATAATAAATGGTGCCAATACAAACAGCATTCAGGTAACACAAGCCGGCACTTATGATGCGCGTGTTGAGAGAAACGGAATATGGTCAGATTGGTCAAGAACACCTGTGCAAATTATAGTGCAAGCAGCAACGCCTACACCTCCAATACAGGTGGCTGGCAGTATGAGTACTGCAATACCTGCTGCAGATGGAAAAAATTATGTAACCTTACAGGTTTCTGGTAATGGAACTTATACAGGCTATACATGGAAAAAAGTTGGTTCAGACAGTGTATACAGCACTAATACAACATTCAAGGCAACGCAACCGGGTTATTATGTAGTTGCAGCAAATCAACAGTATAGTTGCTCAAGTTTATATTCTGATGCTTTTAAAGTAATCGACGCTAAAGGACCAAATGCACCAACAGCCGTAAAAAGCTTAACTGCAAATGCTTTATCTAATACAAAAATTCAGCTTGGCTGGAGCAATCCGCCTCAACAGGCTAATGCGCCTATAGCATTTGAAATTTACAGAGGTATTGCTAGTGGCACATATTCTTTTATAGGACAGGTTGCTCCATCAATAACAAATTATATTGATTCCAATCTTACTCCTAAACAGAAGTATTTTTATGTTATACGCGCAATAGATTCAACAAGTGCGGCGGCTTTATCTAATGAAGCAAGCACAGCTACTTTTTCAGATACATCTGCGCCGTCAATACCAGGTAATCTCAGATCAACTTATACAACACCTTCTACTATTTCAATTGCATGGAATGCTTCTACTGATAATGTCGCTGTTGATCATTACAATATTTATTTAAACGGATCGCTTTCAAATGTTACTAAACAAACAAGTTTTGTTTTAACAGGTCTTGTGCAAAATCAGCCTTATGCTGTATATGTAAAAGCAGTTGATGGAAGCAATAATTCATCTTCAGCAAGTAACCAGATAACTGCAGAGCCAATACTTGGTGGATTGCAGTATAAATTTTATACTACACAAAATGCATGGAGTGTTTTACCAAACTTCTCCACTTTAACACCGGTAGCAACCGGAGTATCTGCGAACACAGATATTAGTGTAGCAACACAAACTACCAATTACGGATTTTTATGGCAGGGATATATACAGGTTCCTGTTAATGGAACATATACTTTTCAAACAACTTCTGATGACGGTAGTGCTATGTGGTTTAACTCTTATACACCAACAGGCACGCCAACAGTAAATAATGACGGCGCCCATGCTTCTCAATCAAAAACAAGCAGCGCCATTACATTAACTGCAGGTATTTATCCAATCTGCATTGAATTCTTCCAGGCAGGCGGCGGTTATAATATGTCTGTTGAATGGGCTTCAACTGCATTATTTGGTAACAGCACTCAACATTCAATTGAAAATAAATATTTTGTTGGTACTTATGTTAATGCTGGTTCTGTACCATCTGTTCCAAGTACTGTTACAGCAACTGCTACTGCTTATAATAAAATAAAAGTTAACTGGAAAGATAACAGCACTAACGAAACAGGTTTTGAAGTATATCGTTCAACAAGTGCAACAGGCGCATATAATATTGCAGGTACTGCTGCAGCTAATGCCATCACATTTACTGATTCTACATTGGCACCTTCAACAACTTATTATTACAAAGTTCAGGCAATAAATAAATATGGTAATTCAGGATTAAGCAAACAGGATACTACTGTTAGCGCTTCAAATGGTTTAAATTATTATTATTATAATGGTATCTGGTCAGTACTTCCTGATTTTACAACATTAACACCAGCTAAAACAGGCATTTCTTTAACTACAGATATTAGCGTTGCTACACAAACTACTAATTATGGTTTTGTATGGCATGGATATATAAAAATTACTAAAGCCGGTTCTTATACATTTGGAACAACATCTGATGATGGAAGTGCTTTATGGTTTAATTCAAATACAGCCACAGGAACGCCGCTAGTTAATAATGATGGCTTACACGGTTCTACTTTGGTAACCAGCAGCGCTATTACGTTAGCTATAGGAACATATCCAATTACTGCTGAATTTTTCCAGCAAGGTGGTGGAGCTAATATGTCAATATCTTATAAAGTTCCAGGCACTTCAAGCTCGGTAACAATTCCTAATTCTGCATTTTATCAGGCAGTAATTGCAGCTGTTCCGGCGGCAACAACTTTTGCTTTGCCTGCTACACCAGCTGCGCCTGGCAATTTTATAGCGACAGCAAGTTCTTCATCAAAAATTTCATTAACCTGGAATAGTTCTGCAGGTGCCGCAGGTTACCAATTATCAAGATCGGTTGGTGGCAGTTCTAATTATATTTCATTAGTTACACTTGCATCAAACGCTACTTCTTATTCTGATACAGGTCTTAATTCTAATCTCATTCATTATTATCAAATAAAAGCAGCAGGTGCTGGCGGAACTGTTAGTGCAGTATCCACAGCATTTGCAACAACAAAAGATAATTTGCCTATAATATCTAAACTGAATGCAACATCAGCACCCTATGGTTCAAACACAACAATTAATATAAATGCAACAGATTCTGATGGTGATGTACTATTATACACTGCAGATAATTTGCCTGCATTTGCAAACCTTGTTAGTAATGGCAGCAATGGTGCATCGTTGATACTAAATCCGGCACAGACTGATCAAGGCATTTATAATATAAAAATAGTTGTAAGCGATCCTTATGGTGGCAAAGACAGCACTATATTCTCATTAACTGTAAACAACAATTATGCACCAACAATTGATGCAATTGCTAATTATACAATTAATGAAAATGATGTTGTAAATATTCCATTAAGTGCGCATGATCAAAACAGCGGAGATGTTTTAACCTGGTCTGTATTAAATGCACCAAATGATTATACAATTAATGATAATGGCGATGGTACAGCAACACTTGTTTTACATCCAAATTATCTTGCCGCAGGCACATATACTCCTGTTGTAACAGTAAATGATGGTAATGGAGGTTCGGCAAGTATTCAGTTTAATCTCATTATCAAAAATTCAATTCCAACTACTACTATTTATGCAAGGTTTAAATATAATACATCTATTGGTGCACCATGGAACAGTATTACCAGTACAACAACTAATAACCTGGTTGATGATCAGGGAAGAACAACAAATGTTGGGTTAGCTTTACAAACAAGCTGGTTTGGCAATTATAGTTCTGGTGTTTCAACCGGCAACAATTCAGGTGTATATCCTGATGCAATATTAGCAGATTACTATTACTTTGGCATCTATGGCGGACCTGAAACAGTTGATACTAAAATAACAGGTCTTAATCCTTCAATTACATATAGTCTTACTTTCTTTGGTGCCAGCAATTTTAATAGCGTGCCTGATAATGGTTCAACAGTTTATACAGTAGGCAACCAAAGTGATACATTACGTGTTCAAAATAACACAACAAATACAGTTACAATCAGTAATATTAAACCGGCTTCAGACGGTACCATAACTTATACAATGTCTAAAGGTCTTAACACACCTGTCGGTTATATTAATTCATTGATTATATCAAGTATTTATGATGATGGCAACGCACCCGCTGCTCCAACTTCACTTACTGCACAAAATGCAAATGGAAAAGGAGCACAACTTGCATGGACTGATGTTGCTTTTAACGAAACAGGATATAATGTTTACCGTGCATTAACTTCAAATGGCACATATGCATTAGTTGGTCAAACACAAGTTGATGCCACAAGTTTTACAGATTCAAGCGCAAGCGGAAATACACAGTATTCATATAAAATTGCTGCTTACAATTCGCACGGTGTTTCTGATTACAGCAATGTTGCAACAATTACTACAACAAACAAAATACCGCAGATTACTGCAATTGCTGATGTTTCTTTAAAGTACAATCAAACAACAACAATAAATGTTTCTGCAATTGATGATGCAACAGATCATATTACTTTTTCTGTAGCAGGTTTACCTTCATTTGCAAAGTTTGTTGATAATGGTAACGGAACAGGCAAAATAACAGTTACTCCAACAACAAATAGTTTGGGCGGATTTTTTGTAACTGTTACTGCTACTGATAACAGTAATGCAACAGCTTCAACTTCATTTAATATTTTAATTTCAGATCCAAGTATTTCTTCAACATATCTAAGCTTCTCTGATGGTCAAAAGAGCGTTCCTAAACCATGGAATCTTATTGCACCTTATCCATTTAAAGGAATTTCTTACAGTAATATTACTGATGACAGTAATGCGCCTACAGGCATAACTGTTACACTTAAAAATGGTTTCCAAGGCGTTATTCAATCAGGTATGCAACCTGTTGAAGGAGCTGGAATTTATCCAAACGCAGTAATGAGAACAGCAGATTATGAAGGCAGCACTGCAAAAGACACAATTCAGATCACTGGCTTAAGTACTTCAAAGAAATACAACTTTGTATTTTTTAATAGCCATGATGATGGAATTAACTGCACAACAAACTTTACTATCGGTACACAAACTGTTACTTTAAATGCAACAGATAACATTAGCAAAACTGTTCAAATAAATGCAATTGTACCAGATGCAACCGGCAAAGTTTATGTAGTTGTATCAAAAGCAACAGGCGCAGATTATGCTTTTATCAGCACTATGATTATACAAAGCTATGTAAGTACATACACTGCAATTGCTCCTGCAACTCTTCGTACTACTACAATAACA
>CAXSDU010000004.1:56066-90649 GCA_964236165.1 uncultured Parafilimonas sp.
GAAACAGGTTATCAAATATGGCGCGCAGCCGATGGCGTTGCCAACTATACTTTGCTCGCAACTGTTGCAGCAGGAATTACAACTTATACTGATGCAAATCTTACAACAAATACTACATATAATTATGCAGTAAGAGGTGTGTTTAGTGGTTCTACTTATTCAAGCTTCTCAAATACTGTGTCTGCAAGTACATATTCTTATAACGTTAATGTAAACTTTACTTTAAATAATAATGCACCACTTCCATGGAATAACTTAGATGCTATTCCGCAAATTGGTTACACATGGAATAATTTCTTTGATGAAAAAGGATTTATCACAAGCACAGGTATGGTACTTTCAACAAACTGGGCAGGTTTATATTCTGATGGCAAAAATCCTTTGAATAATTTAGGTGCAGTTCCTGATACAGTTGCAATTGATAGCTATGGATTGTTTCCGGGTCAAACAGCATCATTCCAGGTTACAGGTTTAAACATCGGCATGAAGTATGACTTTACATTCTTTGCAAGTTCTAATTCTTTTGGAGATGTAAACGTAGCTTATGTAATCAATGGTGTTACAACAATACTTAATGCTTCATTAAATGTAAACGGCACACAAACTATTTACGGCGTTACGCCGGATAATTATGGTAACGTTACTATTAGTGTTGCACCGGGCACACAGCAATCACAATTTGGTTTAATTGGTGCATTAATTGCAAAAGGATATACGCCTTCTACTTCAAGTGTAGTACCTGTATTACCTGCTTCTGGCGCACAAAGCCAGGGCTTTGTACAAACAATTGTTTCAGGTGTTACAGATGCTTCAAATGTTAATGCAAAAACTTTTAATGATGAAATAAAAGCATTCCCTAATCCCTTCCACGATCAATTTACTTTAACTGTACCATCACAAAACAACAATGGTAAAGTACAGGTAATGATGTATGATGTAACAGGCAAGCTTGTTTATTCTAATAGCTTCGGCAACATCAATCAAGGAACAAATTCATTAAAAATTACAACTAACAGTAATCTAACAGCAGGCGTTTATACCGTAGTAGTTATAAATACCAGCACAAAAGCATTGAAGACTATAAGATTGATAAAACAATAAAAGAGTCTGTATCGTATAATTGTTATGTTTCCTTCAAGCGCAGGTTTGCAATTTATTGCAGCCTGCGTTTTTTTATGAATAAATATTTTCAACTTATTATTCATTCAGATATTTGTTGCTTATAAAAAATATATAATCACAAACGCATCCATATTAAGTACACCTGTTGAATATTTAAAAGGTGTTGGTCCGTTAAAGGCTGATCTTTTAAAAAAAGAGTTAGGCATTTTTACGTTTAATGATCTGCTGCTGCATTATCCGTTCAGGCATATTGACCGTACAAAAATTGATAAGATTGCCGGTATAATTTTTCAGAATAATTATGTGCAGGTTCTTGGAAAAATTACTGATATAGAAATTATTGGTGAAAGAAATTCCAAACGTTTAATTGCATCGCTTCAGGATGATACAGGCGAAATTGAATTGATATGGTTTCAGGGAATACAATGGATTCAAAAAATATTGCAGGAAGGTAATGTATATCTGGTTTTCGGAAAATCAGGATTGTTTAACAATAAACCGCAGATAACACATCCTGAAATTGAAATTTTTAAACCCGAACTTACAACCGCAAAATTTTTAGAGCCTGTTTATCCAACAACAGAAAAATTAAAAGCAAAAGGTTTAAGTGCAAAACAAATCGCAAAACTTACAAGCGCTTTGCTGCCGCAGGTTTCAGCGAAAGATATTTTTGAAAATATTCCATCGTTAGTAAAAAAAGAACTTGGTTTAATAAATAGGTTTGATGCAATTGCTGCTATACATTTTCCAAAATCGCTGCAGGATTATGAGCATGCGCTTAAACGTTTAAAGTTTGAAGAATTACTTCTTGCGCAGGTTAGGCTAAGTATGATTCGTGGACAAAGACATCGCCGAAGTCAGGGCGTTATTTTTGAAAAAGTTGGTGAGCATTTTAATTCCTTCTATAATAATTATTTGCCTTTTGAATTAACCAATGCGCAAAAACGTGTGGTTAAAGAAATAAGAAATGATACTGCAAAAGGTAACCAGATGAACCGTTTGTTGCAAGGTGATGTTGGAAGTGGAAAAACAATTGTTGCACTGCTGATAATGTTGCTGGCTGCTGATAACGGATATCAGAGTTGCATGATGGCGCCCACGGAAATTCTTGCGCAGCAGCATTTTTTTAATCTTAAAAATTTATTAAAAAATACATCAATAGAAATTCAATTATTAACGGGCAGTACAAAAACTGCTGAAAGAAAAGTTATACTTAATGCATTAAAAAACGGAACGCTTCATTTGCTCGTAGGTACACATGCGGTAATTGAAGAACCTGTTAAGTTTAAAAATCTTGGTTTGGTAATTATTGATGAGCAACATCGTTTTGGAGTGGCACAACGCGCAAAGCTTTGGTCTAAAGCAATTGTACCGCCACATATTTTGGTAATGACGGCAACACCTATTCCACGCACATTGGCAATGACTGCTTATGGTGATTTGGATTACAGTATTATTAATGAATTACCGCCGGGAAGGCAACCGGTTATTACAGTTCACCGTTATGAAACTAAAAGGACCGCCGTAATGGAGTTTATAAAATCCGAAATATCCAACGGAAGACAGGCTTTTTTTGTTTATCCATTGATTGAAGAAAGTGAAAAGTTAAGTTATGAAAACCTGATGGCAGGTTATGAACAAGTGAAAAGTTTTTTTCCAGAACATCTTTACAGTATAAGCATGGTGCATGGAAAAATGACTGCACAACAGAAAGATGTAAATATGAAGCGCTTTAAAAATGGCGATACACAAATATTGGTAGGCACTACAGTTATTGAAGTTGGAATTGATGTGCCCAATGCCAGTGTGATGATAATAGAAAGTGCTGAAAAATTCGGGCTTTCGCAGTTACATCAGCTAAGAGGCAGGGTTGGCAGAGGCAGTGATAAAAGTTATTGTATTTTACTTACGCCTTATAAATTAAGTAATGAAGCCAGAGAGCGAATTAAAATTATGTGTTCTACAAATGATGGATTTAAAATTGCAGAAAAAGATCTTGAGCTTAGAGGTCCCGGAGAAATTGAAGGCACAAAACAAAGTGGAATGTTAAACTTTAAGTTAGCAAGTATAGTCAATGATAAAGATTTGCTGGATGCTGCAAAGCATTATGCAGAAATTATTTTAGATGATGATGAAGATTTGACAAAGCCGGAAAATATGGAGTTGAAAAAATACTTATTATCGCAAAGAGGAAAAACTGCGTGGAGCAAAATTTCCTGACAACATTTATAAAAGCAAATCGTTTTAATAGTAGTAGTAAAAAAGAATTGAATTGAATACAAAGTACTTCGCTTGTATAATTTTTGCGCTTGCTTGTTTTGCATTAAAATCTAATGCACAATACCTGCAGTTTATTGAGAATAAAGGTCAGTGGGATAAATCAGTAAAGTTTAAAGCAGATTTTAATGGTAATGCTTTAATGGTACAACCTTCAGGCTATAAAGTTATCTTACGCAGTAAAGATGATATTAAAAAAATATCAGATTATTATAGTGCGCATCATTCAGATAGTTTAAAGAATAAAAGTCTCGCAAAAGATGTGCGTAATCTTATACTTCATTGTCATGCTTATCAGGTAAATTTTTTAGATGCAGACACAAATGCAGTTGCTGAACCTGATAAAGCTTTAAATACTTATAATAATTATTTCATTGGATCAGATAGCAGCAAATGGGCTGCCGGTTGCCGCGTTTATAATGGATTAACTTATAAAAATGTATATAAGAATGTTGATGTAAGATATTATTCTGATAATGGCAATCTTAAATACGATATCATCATAAAACCAGGCGCAGACGTAAGTAAAATTGCTTTAAAGTTTGCAGGACTAAATGGATTAAGTTTAAACAAGTTAGGTAATCTTGCAATGCATACAACACTTGGCGATATTTATCAATCCATTCCATCAAGCTATCAAATTATCAAAGGCTTAAAAAATAAAGTAAAAGCCATATTTAATGTACAGGACAATGTGGTGCATTTTAAGCTTGGTAATTACAATAAAAATTCTACAATTATTATTGATCCTACAGAAATATTTTCAAGTTTTGTTGGTGGTACATCTGAAATCTGGGGTTATACTGCTACGTATGATAATGCTGGTGATTTATATGCAGGCGGAATAGTTTTTGCAAATGGCTTTGTAGATCGCGGACTTGGCGGTTATGATGAAACTTTCAATGGCGGCGATGCATCAGAAGGCACCGGAGTATCTGTAGATATTTCGCTTATAAAATTTAATCCAACAGGCAATCTTGCTTTATTTGCAACCTACTTAGGCGGCAGTGGAGACGAGCAGCCACATAGTTTAGTGGTAGATAGTCGCGGTAATCTTATTATATCCGGCAGAACAACATCACTTGATTTTCCTGTAACTGCCGCACATTATGGACCTGAAAGCTCTGAAACAAATTTTGATATTATTCTTGCCAAATTAAGTGCAGATGGAAAAACTTTACTCGCTTCAAGAAGGTTTGGCGGTACAGGTTCTGACGGCGTAAATATCGCTCCAAAATATTCTGGTCAGGACGTAGGTACGGCAACTATCCGCAGAAATTATGGCGATGATGCAAGAAGCGAAGTTATTACTGATGATAATGATAATATTTATTTAGCAAGCTGCACACAGTCAAAGGATTTTCCAGCTACACAAAATGCGTTTAAAAAAACATTAAGTGGTCCACAGGATGGTGTGTTTATAAAAGCCAATTCTGATTTGAGCAATATTCTTACGTCTTCTTTAATAGGCGGTAACCAGGAAGATGCTGCATTTGTTCTAACTATTAGTAAAGCAACCGGCAACATATATATTGGTGGTGGTACAAACAGTACAGATCTAGCTTTTAATGCAACAGATGCTGCGCAAGGTATTCTTCATTCTTCTTTTCAGGGTGGAGATTGCGATGGTTTTATTGCGGAATTAAGCAGCGATGCAAATACACTTTTAAAAGTTTTATATGTTGGAACGGTAAATAATAATACGCCGGGAAATGAACTTGTATATGGTGTACAAACTGATAAGTACGGGTATCCATTTATTATGGGCACTACAACACAAACTTTTCCTGTATATAAATCAACTTTTAATGCAAATGGAAACCAGGCAAACGGCAAACAATTTGTAACCAAGCTTAGCCCTGATCTTACACAAGTTTTATACAACGCAAACTTTGGAAAAGGCAATAGTACGCCAGACATTTCACCAACTGCATTTTTAGTTGATATTTGCGGCAACGTATATGTTTCCGGCTGGGGGGGCTCCGCTAATTTCGAATATAATAAAAGCACCACGCTTATAGGAATGCCTACAACGGCAAATGCCATTTCAAGAACAACTGATGGTAATGACTTTTACTTTTTTGTTTTAGAAAAAGATGCAATGAGTCAGCTATTCGGAAGTTTTTTCGGGCTAAATGATCCTAATGCTTATGGCGATCATGTTGATGGCGGTACAAGCCGCTTTGATCGCAGAGGTGTAATTTATCAGGCAGTTTGTGCTAATTGCGGCAAGGTGGGCATATTCCCAACAACAACAGGTTCATGGAGTCCCGGCAATCCTGCACAAACGGGATTTATGTGTAATGAAGCTGCCGTTAAAATTGCATTTGAATTATCTGGAGTAATAGCTTCTATACGTTCTTCAATAAATGGTGTAATACGCGATAGTGTTGGATGTATACCATTAACAGTTGACTTTGCAGATACAATTGCGCTTGGTAAAAGATATGTTTGGAGTTTTGGTGATGGTTCGCCTGACGTTATTACAACTGTTCCAAATCAAAGTCATACATACATGAATATTGGTGATTATCGTGCAAGGGTTATAAGCATAGATTCTTCCTCATGTAATATTGCAGATACGGCTTACATTACTATAAAAGCCCGCAGTAATAAGGCAATATTAGGATATACAATTGCAAAACTTCCACCCTGCCAATCGTTCATGTATCAGTTTACAAATACTTCAGCGGCGCCCTCAGGTTCTCACTTTGGTCCAAACGATTTTACGTGGGATTTTGGTGACGGTACAACCCTTGCATCAAATGCAACAAACGTTACGCACACTTACACTTCAACCGGAACTTATAATGTAAAATTATATTTGAGTGATACAGCATACTGCAACTCGCCTGATTCTTTGGTACAACAACTAAGAGTTGCATCGATATTGGTTGCACAATTTGAAACACCGGCAATTGGATGTTCGCCTTACAATGCAGTATTTAATAATACATCTTTAGGTGGTCAAAAATTTCTTTGGGATTTTGGTGATGGCGCAACATCTGCAGATGCTTATCCAACACACTTATATTCAAATCCGGGAACTTATATAGTTCATTTAACCACAACCGATAATTTTACCTGCAATCCAACTGATGATACCACAGGTACTATAACGGTTATTGAGGGTCCAGTTTCATCATTTACATACAGCCCAACAGAACCAAAAGAAAATACGCCATTTCAATTCACTAATCTTTCAACCAATTCTACAAGGTACAAATGGGATTTTGGTGATGGTGATACTTTACTTACATCAGATCAGTTACCCGTTACTCACCTGTTTAATACCTCAAATACATTTAATGTTTGTTTAATTGCGTTTAATGCGAACGGTTGTAGTGATACAAGTTGCCAGCAGGTCGCAGCAATTATCGCTCCGTTAGCTGGTGTTCCCAATGCATTTTCTCCAAACGGTGATGGCATTAATGATATGATAAGCGTTAAAGGTTACGGTGTAGAAAAAATGAGCTGGAATATTTTTAATCGCTGGGGACAGTTAGTGTTTACCTCAAGCAATTTAGCAAGTGGATGGGATGGACGATATAAAGGTGCAGTACAACCGCAGGATGTATATGCATATACACTTAATATAACTTTTACTGATAATACTGTTTACAGAAAAAAAGGCGATATAACTTTACTAAGATGAACCGAGGTACAGAAAGAAATTTTTATTATTTTTTTTGCAAAATAATTTTTGCAGGTATTTTTTTATTATTAATTGAAAATTCGTTTTCACAGGATTTACATTTTTCACAATATTTCAATTCGCCTTTATTAACCAATCCGGCAAATACAGGTTTTGAGCCAGATGCAGATTACAGGCTTGGCATTAATTATCGCAATCAATGGGCAGGCGTTTTAACCAATCCTTACAAAACAATGAGCGCATGGGGCGATGCACAATTATTAAATAATAAATTTGAGAATGGTTGGTTGGGTGTTGGCGCTGTTATTTTAAAAGATGTTGCTGGTAGTGGCAATTTAAGCAGCAATAAAGTTTATGCATCTGTTGCATATCACCAATTGCTTGGTTACAAAAGTTTATTAAGTGGCGGATTTGGTTTGGGTGCAGTTAATAAACGTGTTGATATAAACAAACTTACTTTCGATGATCAGTGGAATGGAAAATTCTTTGATGTAACTATCCCGAGTAATGAGCCTTTCAATACTCCATCTGTTTGGTATTTCGATCTGGAAGCAGGTTTAAATTATGCACTCTTTCCTTCAGATAATATTTATCTTAATGCAGGCTTTAGTGTAGATCACATCAACTCACCAAAAGAATCTTTTTTTTCTAATAATATTGCTGATACAAAAGTACCAATGCGTTATAACGCCTTTTTCAACGGCAGTTTTAAAATCAACGATCAATGGATATTAAATCCCAATGCATATTTTAGTATGCAGAGTAAAGCAACAGAAATTGTTGGCGGTATGAATGCACATTATAATTTAAGTGGTGACGGCGCTTTACAATTAATCGGTGGTTTATATTATCGCGTAAAAGATGCAGTTATACCAATGGTTGGTTGTAATATAAATTCAATTGTTGTAACTGTAAGTTATGATGCAACAAATTCTGCGTTGGGCACTTACAGCCAAACGCAGGGTGCTTATGAGTTATCGATCGTAAAAACAGGTATATTTTCTTCTTATGGCAAATCAATTAAATGCCCTACTGTTAAATTTTAGTTTATCATTTTAATCATTCATCAAATCTGGTCTTTTTAATTGTGTGCGTTCTACAGATTGATCATGCCGCCATTCATCTATTTTTTTTTGATTACCACTTAATAGAATTTCTGGTATTTTCCAGCCTTTAAATTCTGCAGGTCTTGTATAAACAGGCGGCGCTAAAAGATTATCCTGGAATGAATCGAACAGTGCAGATGTTTCATCATTCAAAACACCGGGAATTAATCTTCCTATAGCATCTGTAATTATTGCAGCCGCTAATTCTCCTCCGCTCAAAACAAAATCACCAATAGAAATTTCTTTCGTTATATAATGATCTCTTATACGCTGATCAATACCTTTATAATGTCCGCAAATAATTAAAATATTATTTTTTAATGAAAGATAGTTCGCTTCTTTCTGATTAAAAACATCTCCATCCGGAGTAGTATAAATTATTTCCTCGTAATGATTTTGATTGTTTAATTCTTCAATAGCATTTGATAATGGTTCACACATCATAACCATTCCCGCACCGCCGCCATATTGATAATCATCAACCTGTCCATATTCGTTGATTGCCCATTTACGCAGATTATAAATTTTTATTTGCAGCAAACCTTTTTGTTGTGCACGTTTTATAATGCTATGATTCAACGGGCTCTCCAATAATTCGGGCAACACAGTAAGAATGTGAATGTTCATGAAACAAAGTTATAGTTTCAGTAAACGGCAAACCATGCACGCTTAACGTTTAATCTATAAAATCATCAAGTTCTCTTCTTTGTTTTTTTGTTGGTCTGCCTACTTTACTTAAACGCTTTCCTGTGTGAAAACTTGCAGGTTGTATTTGATCCCGTTCATTTTCTTCTGCTGGTGTTAAATCAATATAATATTTTATTGCTTCAGCATATTGTACACGATGATCAAGTAAGTCTGTAACTTTTATTATCCATTTTCTTTCTTCTGCTTTAATTTCATATTCATCATTAACATTTACATTCTTTGCTGCTTTAACAGAAGTTCCATTCAATTTTACTCTACCTTTTTCACATGCTTCTGCTGCAATACTTCGTGTTTTAAAAATACGAATGCTCCATAAATATTTATCAATTCTTAATTTTTCTATCATAAAAAAACAAATCTATATAAAAGTGATATAAGTTTATTCAATCAAAGAATGATTATATATCAGCAGAAATATAATAATCTTACTTTCTCTTTTGAATTTTTACTTTTTATTTGTACCATGATTGCGATTGATAATAAATTAGTGAGTGATGAAATTGTAAAAAAGCAATTTGTTTGCGATTTAAATAAATGTAAAGGCGGTTGTTGTGAAGATGGCGATGCTGGCGCTCCGCTTGAATTAAGTGAACTTGATGAGCTGATACATAATTATGAAATTATAAAACCTTATTTAACTGCAGCCGGCATTAAAGCAATTGAAACACATGGAAAATATACATACGATATAGATTTTGGCTGGGTTACACCAACTATAAAAAATGAAATGTGCGCGTATGGTTTTAAAGATGAAAACGGGATTATAAAATGCGGTATTGAACAGGCATACAATGATGGAAAACTTCAATGGAAGAAGCCAATCAGTTGTCATTTATTTCCAATTCGTGTAAGCAAAAGCAAAGAAGATAATGATCTTGAATATTTGAATTATGAACCGCGGCAGGATTTATGTGGCGCAGCTTGTAAATTAGGCAAGCGCCTAAAAGTTCCTGTATATATTTTTTTAAAAGATTCTATTATTAGAAAATATGGTGAAGAGTTTTATAATATACTTGAAGCAACTGCAAAGTATGCGGAAAGTAAATAATAGTTTTTTGCTGAATAGAATTTAAACTGATGAGCGGCTGCCGGATTATCTCGGGGATATTTGTTTTAATTGCCTCGATAAATGCCTTGCCATTTGAAGTGAAAAGCCCGTAGCGCAGCGAGGACTTGTAACGTAAAGCCGGAACCGAAGCAAATATTTTTATAAACGATAAGCCTAAAATAATCATGAATAAAAACGCATCAACATTTATTGCAAAGAGTACAATTAAAGCAGAGAATCTTGAGCATCGCCGTAAAATAAATTTTAATATAGACAGATACAATGCGGTTGTGCCTGCAGCTAAAACACAATTTACTGATATGATGGCTGTGCGTGAGCAGGCGAAAAATATTAAATGGCGCGCCATTGAAAAGCTGGATGTAATGCTGGAACAGTTTGAAAAAAATATTTTGGCACGTGGTGCAAAAGTTATTTGGGCAGAAACAGCAAAAGAAGCATTAACTGAAATTGATAAAATATGCAAAGCTAAAAATTGCAAAACATTGGTCAAGAGCAAGAGCATGGTAACGGAAGAAATTCATTTAAATAAATTTTTAGAAGCCCAGGGCATTGAAAGTATTGAAACGGATTTGGGTGAATATATTCAGCAACTGGATAATGAAGCGCCTTATCATATTGTAACGCCGGCAATGCACAAAAGCAAAGAAGATGTTGCAAAATTATTTTCTGAAAAATTAAACGTGCCTGAAGGTTTATCGCCGCAACAACTTACGCTGGTTGCGCGTGAAAAATTAAGAGAAAAATATGTGCAGGCAGAAATTGGTGTTACCGGCGCAAATTTTTTAATTGCTGAAACAGGATCAATTTCTATAACAGAAAATGAAGGTAATGCGAGGTTAAGCAGCGCGTTTCCAAAAACCCACATTGTTGTTGCAGGTATTGAAAAAATATTACCGTTATTAAGTGATCTGAATTTGTTTTTGCCATTGCTCGCAACGTACGGAACAGGTCAGCGTGTTACGGTTTACAACACGATCATATCAGGACCAAAACAAAAAAATGAAACCGACGGACCAGAAGAAATGTATGTGATCTTACTTGATAATGGCAGAACTAATTTACTTGCAAATGCTAAAACAAGAGAAGCTTTGTATTGCATCAGATGTGGCGCCTGTTTAAATGCTTGCCCGGTTTATAAAAATATTGGCGGGCATAGTTACGATACAACTTATAGCGGACCTATTGGCAGCGTAATTACACCACACTTACAAAATTTAAAAAGTTATAAGCATTTAAGTTACGCTTCTTCTTTGTGCGGCAACTGCACAGAGGTTTGTCCTGTTAGAATAAATCTGCATGAATTATTGTTGGAAAATCGTTATGAATCTGTTGTTGATGGCGGAAGTTCAGTATCAGAACGTGTGGCGTGGAAACTTTGGAAGCAGGCAAGTTTAAGCAGGAGAATGATGAATACAGCAAACGGTGATCTTAAAAATAAAGTGGTGAATTCATTATTTAAAAAATGGACAAGTAACCGGGCTGATCTGCACTTCAGTAAAAAAACTTTTAATGAAATGTGGAAGGACAAGGAGAAAACCATTAATTGATTCACTTGAAATATTTGTTACCATTGATAATGCGTTTACGACAAATTACCACTTCATCAACTTAAATATAACAAGCAGTTAGTTTTGGTTCGCCTTCTTGTTTCTACAGGAGGGCTCTCCAAAACCTTTTAATATTAACTGCCTAATATTTCTTCACGACTTTTCAGTCTTTTACTGGCAATAAAATTTCCTGTTGTAAGAAAAATTATTGATGTTAAGATGAATAGTGTTGTAATACTGGCACAGTTAACTAACACTTTATTAAAACCCAATCTATTTACTTCGAGAAAAGGATAAGGATAAAAACCTGATGATTCACCTCTTATTAAAACATAGATAATATAAACAAGCGGATAAATTAACCAGGAAAATATATTCTTCCATTTCAGCTTTTGTTTATTGCTGAACAACACCCAATAAATTATGTATAAAACTGGATTTACAACATGCAATAATTCATCAATAATTTTTGATAATCCCTGCGGATGCCAGGTGAATCTTAAAATGACATTATATATTAATCCTACAATAAAAATATAAATAGCAATAGCAGTTTGCGTTGATTGTTTTGAAAAGAATGATGATGGTTTTAACAACAAAAAACCTGTGCAAAACGCAACGAGTATATTGGTTAAAATTGTAAAATAGCTGAAATATCTTATTATACTTTCAGTTATTGAAACAGTTGTGTTATTATTACTTAAATAAAACTGTGTGGCTAATGTAAAACATTCAAGAATAAATATTGAAAATAGAAAATTCCTTCTTGTTTTCATTTTTAATGAGTTTAGATAATCATTTATTCCATTCCCATTACAATCAATTCTGCAATATCCATCACTTTTATGCTTTCTTCTTTTTCTTTATGCTTCACTCCGTCAGTAAGCATTGTGTTGCAAAACGGACATGCAGCAGCAATTATATTAGCGCCTGTTCCAGTTGCTTCTTCTGTGCGTTCAAAATTTACACGCGTAGTTCCTTTTTCTTCTTCTTTAAACATTTGCGCACCGCCTGCACCACAACATAAACCGTTGCTGCGACAGCGTTTCATCTCAATTAATTCAGCATCTAAAATTTCCAAAACCTTTCTTGGTGCTTCATAAATATTGTTTGCGCGTCCTAAATAACAACTATCGTGAAACGTAATTTTTTTCCCTTTGAAACTTCCACCTTCTTTCAATTTTATTTTACCATTATCAATAAGCTGTTGTAAAAATGTTGTATGATGAATCACTTCATAATTACCACCTAATTCAGGATATTCATTTTTTAAAATATTAAAGCAATGCGGGCAAGCTGTAACAATTTTTTTAATACCATAACCATTTAAAATTTGAATATTATTATAAGCCATCATCTGAAATAAAAATTCATTTCCGGCTCTGCGTGCCGGATCGCCGGTGCAGGCTTCTTCTTTACCAAGAATCGCATATTTTATTTCAATTTTATTTAATATGGCAGCAAAAGCTTTTGTAATTTTTTGCGCACGGCCATCAAAACTGCCGGCACATCCAACCCAAAACAAAATTTCAGGCGTTTCGCCATTTGCAATCATATCATTCATTCTCGGAATTTGCATAAAATTTTATTTAATCCGGTTTCAAAAATAAAGCAAACATCTACCGTTAACAAACAAACTGTTGCTGCATAATTTGTCAACACTATTTTTGCGGCACTAAAAAGCTTTAGTTGAAAAAATCTTATAACTGGGAACGTTTGCCTTTTAATATAATTTATGCCCCAATAATTTTTGTTTGGTTGTATTACTGGTTTAAAAGTGGCAGCTTTTGGTTTTTTTCAAATGTAAATCCAACTATGTATTTTAGTGGATTTGAAGGTGAAACCAAACGCGAAATGTTTGAACAATTACCACAGGAATTTTCGCCCGTAACCATTTATATAAATCCTTCAGAAAATTTTGAAAACATTTCATGCAAAATGAAAAGTGCAGGATTGGAATTTCCTGTTGCAGTAAAACCGGACGTTGGCACAAAAGGTTTATTGTTTAGAAAAATCGAGAACAAAGAACAGCTTAAGACTTATCATGCATTACTTCCTTTTACTTATTTAATTCAGCAGATGATAATGCTTCCGCTTGAGTTAAGTATTTTTTATGTGCGTTATCCTGAAAGTAAAACGGGAATTGTTACAGGTTTAATTGAAAAAACATATTTACATGTTACCGGCAATGGCAAATCAACATTAAAGCAATTGATAGAAGATCATTCCAAAGCTTTTATGATTGCAGGCGAACAAAAAATTAAACACGAAAAAAATTTAAATAATATTATCGCCAACAACAAAAAATATATTTTGAATGAATTAGGTAATCATAACCGCGGAGCAAATTTTGTTAATTTAGAAAATGAAATTGATGAGGCTTTATTAAGCTTGATGGATAAAATTAATTTATACAGCAAACATTTTTATTATGGTCGTTATGATATAAAAACAACATCGCTGGAAGATTTAAAGCAGGGAAAAAATATTTCTATACTTGAATATAACGGTGTTGGAAGTGAGCCAAATCATATTTATGATATTAATTTATCTTATTGGCTAGCTATGAAAATTATTATAAAACACTGGAAATACATGTTTGAAATAGGAAGTATAAATTATAAGAAAGGAGTAAAATATATTTCTTTTTTTAAAGGAATTAAAATGCTTCAACAATCTCAGCACAATACAAAACTCATGAAACAATTAGATCTGCAGTGTACCATTTAAAAACAAATCATGACGGAACTGCTGCCAGTTTTTTTTGCCGGATTTTTAATTAGCTTTTTAGGACAATTGCCATTAGGTAATTTAAATGTTTTAGCCACACAAATTTCGGTTCAGGAAAGTTATAAAAATGCATGGCTTTTTAGTATTGCAGGTGCTATTGTTGAAATTATTTATTTAAGAGTAGCATTAAACAGCAGCCATTGGATGATGCACAATAAAATGCTGTTCAATTATGTAAGCTGGTTTACAGTTATATTATTTTATGCGCTTGGTTTTATAAGTATAAGAAAAGCCATACTTCAAAAAGAACCAAAAAGTAAAGGGCTATTAATTAATAACAATGTTAACCGGTTTTTATTAGGTATAATGCTTAGTGCCATTAACCCAATGCAAATTCCGTTTTGGTTTTTTTGGGGCACCTATTTTATACAAAACGGAACGGTAAAACCAACAGCTATGGATTTTAATTTATTTACTGCGGGTGCAGGACTTGGTACTTTAAGCGGGCAGGCAATTTATATACATGGTGGCAGTTGGCTCATAAAAAAATTAAAAGCCAGTCATAAAATTCTAAATATAATTATGGGTGCCGTATTTATTATTTCAGCATCTGTGCAGGTATATAAAATTTTCTTTGAAAGCTGGATAAAAAAATAAAATATTATTAGGCGCCATCTGCTTTTTAAAAAATATTCAACGATAGTTTCGGGCTTTACGCTGCAAGTACGGCGCAAAGCCACACACAAATCTTACCATGCTTTACGCTTTAATCCCGGGCGGCCTCATCTAAAAAATTCTATTAACCTTTAATACATATTATTTCTTCCTGAAAAAAATTCTTATCGGCACGCCTTTAAAGTCGAACGAAGAACGTAATTGATTTTCGAGATAGTTTTTGTAAGGTGTTTTTATATCATCAGGGTAATTGGTAAAAAAAGCAAACGAAGGAACAACCGTTGGCAACTGTATAATGTATTTTATTTTCACAGCATGCCCGCGCACAACCGGCGCATGATATGCTTCAACAGCTTTAAGCATTACATCATTTAATTTACTGGTTGATATATGGCGCTTACGACTTTCGTACACTTGCAATGCAATTTCCATGGCTTTAAAAATGCGCGTTTTTTCTTTTGCGGAAATAAATATTACAGGCACATCTGTAAATGGTGCAATCTTTTCTTTTAATTGGTCTTCATATTTTTTAGCAGTGTCTGTTGACTTACCTACCAAATCCCATTTGTTTACCAATAACAAAATGCCTTTGCCTTTACGTGCTGCCAAAGAGAAAATATTTACATCCTGCGCGCTGATATTTTTTTCCGCATCAATCAATAGCATACAAACATCGGCTTCATCCATTGCATTAATTGCGCGAATAACAGAATAAAACTCAAGATCATCTTTCTCTTTATTTTTTTTGCGCAAACCGGCAGTATCAATTAAAACAAAATCCTTTTTAAAAAGATTATAATGCGTGTGAATAGTGTCTCTTGTAGTACCTGCAATATCACTTACAATAGTGCGCTCCGCTCCTATCAATGCATTTAATAAAGAAGATTTGCCAACATTTGGCTGACCAATTATTGCAAATCTCGGAAGCTGATCTTTGTTTTCATTCTCATCAATTTTTTCTTCAGGCATTAGCGCTGTCAAAGCATCGAGCAACTCCCCTGTTCCGCTTCCACTCATACTGCTTAAGAAAAAAATATTTTCAAAACCCATACTATAAAATTCTGTAGCATCGAGTTGTCTTTCGTTGTTATCAACTTTATTTACTACGAGAAAAACTGGTTTGGTTGTACGGCGCAATAATTCGGCCATGCTTTCATCAAGTGTTGTAATGCCAGATGCAACATCCGTCATAAAAATTACGGCATTTGACTCTTCAATTGCTGTCTTAACTTGTTTACGAATTTCAGTTTCAAAAATATCTTTAGTATCTGGCACAAATCCACCAGTATCAATAACATTGAAAAATTTTCCATTCCAATCTGTAATACCATATTGACGATCTCTTGTAACACCACTTATGTTATCTACAATTGCTTTTCGCTGTTCAAGCAAGCGATTAAACAAAGTGCTTTTACCAACATTTGGTCTTCCCGTTATTGCTATTGTAAAACTCATGCCCTTGCCCCTAAAGGGGTATTAGTTTTTTTGTGATAAAATGATTAGCAGCCATAATTCCTTATAGATGCGGCTTAATATCCATATTCTTTTAATTGAAAATCATTATCGCGCCACTTAGGTTTCACCTTTACAAAAAGTTGCAAATATATTTTTTGCTGAAGAAACTTTTCAATTTCCTGCCTTGCTTTAGTTCCAAGTTCTTTTATCATTTTTCCACCTTCACCCAATACAATTGCTTTCTGGCTTTCACGCTGTACAATTATATCTGCTTGTATTTTTATTAAGGATTCTTTTTCTTTAAACTCATTTATTATTACTGTTGATTGATATGGAATTTCTTCACCAAACAATTCAAAAATTTTTTCCCGAACCATCTCGCTTACAAAAAATTTTGTGGGCATATCCGTAAGATCATCTTCGTTATAAAAAGGTTCTCCTTCAGGTAAAAGCTCAATAATTAGTGACAACAATTTATCTAAGTTTGAATGCTTAAATGCAGAAATAGTAATTATATTTTTTGCATAAGGCTGTTGAATATAAAAAGATTTTATTTCATCAACTTTATTTTTCGATAACTTATCTATTTTATTTAAAATCAGTATTGAAGGCGCTTTATAACTTAGTGTTTTGAATTGATTATCTACTTCACTTTTTTCTGCTGTTGCATCTGCAATCAATAACATTAAATCTGCATCTTCTAAAGCGCTTTGTACATTTTGCATCATGCGCTCATGCAGTTTGTATTTCGGCTCAATGATGCCCGGCGTATCCGAAAAAACAATTTGATATTCACCAGGCTTGGTTAGAAAAGCTTTTATACGATGCCTTGTGGTTTGCACTTTAGATGAGATAATAGCCATCTTCTCACCAACTAAAGCATTCAATAAAGTGCTTTTACCCGCATTAGGTTTACCAAATATGTTTACAAAACCTGATTTCATGTAAATTAAAAAAGCCTCTAAAGAGGCTATTATTTTTGTTGCGAGGGGAAGGATCGAACTTCCGACCTTCGGGTTATGAGCCCGACGAGCTACCGCTGCTCTACCTCGCGATGTGTCGCAAATATATAGCAGCAATGCCATCAGACAAAACTTAATTAAATCTATTAGCTTTTCTTTTTAACTGTTGAACTGCCGCTTACATCAACATTAGTTAGCGAAGCGCTGCCGCTGTAATGGATGCTGCTGGCACCGCTGGCTGTTGCATCAATATCTTTACTTACATTAATACTTGCAGACGATGCGCCGGTAGCTTCAATTTTACAACTGACAGCTTGCAAATCGCTGCCTTTAAAATTGCTAGCGCCACTTGCACTTACTGTGAGATCGGTTGTATTTCCGTCAACATCCATTGTAGATGCGCCATTAACTTCAATATTTATTTTACCTGCATTTACACCTCCTTTAAAAGTACTGGCGCCACTTTCAGATAATATCAGCGAAGTGCCTGAAATATTAAGTCTGCCTGTTGATGCACCGTTCAAATCAAAATTTATGTTACTGCCTTTAATTTCTCCTCTCATACTGCTTGCGCCTGATAAAACCAATTTAAAATCACCCACAGTTATCGGGTCAGTTAATTCAACGCTGCATGCGCCGGAGGCATCCAGCATTTGCAGATCGGTAAAAGTTACGTATGCTTTTAAATGTTTATTACCCCAGTTCCAGCCATTCCACGCACCGTTTTCAACATATATTTTCAAAGTTCCGTTATTTACTTCTGTTTTTATTCTGCCGGTAACATTAGGATCTTCTGAGCTAACTGCAACAGCCTGATCTTTACCCTGAGACAAATACAAACTAATTGCACTTGAAACGCGAATCTTATTGAAAGTGCCAACACTCCGTACCTGCGCATTAGCATCATGCACCACATTTTGTGCACTTAAAGTAAAGCCTGCAACAATTAATGACAAGCATAAAATTATTTTTTGCATAAGTTTTGTTTGATGTGAAACGGATGACTAAATAAAAGGTTACATCAAATTAAAATTTGTTCTATAATTTCGCATACGAAAGTTTTATTTAAACTTTTGAATTTCCCGGGGTGCTTTCATAACTGAAGGCTGAGATTACACCCGTTGAACCTGAACAGGGTAATGCCTGCGAAGGGAAGGTGAGCTTACTTAGCCGCACATTCTCCAGCGTTATTTCTGTTCTCATTATTAAATCTTAAAATGAAAAAATGAAAAGATTTTTGGGAACAATATTATTTATGGCTGTGTTTTTTCTTTCAAATGCACAATCAATTTTAAAAGGAATTGTTTTGAACGAAAATAATCAGCCTTTAAAAGATGCAACAGTAAGCATTAGCACAAAAAATTTTCAACAAAAAACACTTACTGATGCAAATGGAAATTTTACATTTCTAAATCTTTCAAACAAACAATACAACCTGCACATTTCTTTTATTGGCATGAATGAATTTGATTCTGTTATAACACTGAACGGAAATGATATTACGATTCACATTACATCATTATACAATAATCTTGAACCGCTTGAAATAACTTCTATACGCGCATCAAATAAAGCGCCATTCACTAAAACAAACATCAGTAAAAATGAAATTGCAAAAATTAATTTAGGGCAAGATCTGCCTTTTATTCTAAATCAAACACCATCTGTAACTACAACTACTGATGCAGGCAACGGCGTTGGTTATACAGGTATTCATATTCGCGGATCAGATGCAACTCGCATAAATGTTACACTTAACGGCATTCCTTTTAACGATGCGGAAAGTTTAGGAACTTATTTTGTTGATATGCCTGATTTTGTTTCATCCGCAAGCTCAATACAAATACAACGCGGTGTTGGAACATCTACAAATGGTTCGGGTGCTTTCGGCGCAAGCATAAACATTAGCACAAATGAAATAAACAAAAAAGCTTATGCGGAAACGGATAACAGTTTTGGATCTTTCGATACATGGAAAAATACAATTAAACTTGGAACAGGTTTATTAGGAAATCGTTTTACAATTGATGCAAGATTAAGTCGCATTACAAGCAATGGTTATATCGATCGTGCCGGCAGTGATCTTAAATCTTTTTATACTTCGGCTGCATACATCAGCAATAAAAGCACTTTGCGTTTAAACATTTTTTCCGGCAAAGAAAAAACTTACCAGGCTTGGTACGGAATTTCATTTGATAGTTTAAAAACAAACAGAACTTACAATCCTGCAGGAACGGAAAAACCCGGAACGCCTTACAACAATCAAACAGATAATTATACGCAAACGCACTACCAGTTATTTTTTGATCATGACTTTGGCAGCAAATGGAAATTTAATACCGCTCTATTTTTAATTAGAGGAAAAGGTTATTATGAAGAGTATAAAGCGCAGCAAAATTTAATTGATTATAATTTAAATGATACTTCGGTTACAGATATAGTTAGAAGATTATGGCTTGATAATTATTATTATGGGCAGATAGCTTCACTTCAATATAAAAATTCAAAAAATGAGTTAACGATTGGCGGAAGCTGGAGTAAATATGATGGTAAGCATTATGGAAGATTAGTTTGGAGTGAAGTAAAAATTCCGAACGATTACCAATACTATTACTTTCCTGCAACAAAAACAGATGAAAACATTTATGTAAAATGGATGCATAGTTTAAACAAAGATTGGAGCACATTTACAGATTTGCAATACAGGCATGTAATGCACAATATGAAAGGCTTTGAAGACAATCCTGATTTAATTATAAAACGCAATTTTAATTTCGTTAATCCTAAAGCAGGCATCAGTTATAATTATAATGGATGGAAAGCTTATTTAAGTTATGCACTGGCGCACAAAGAACCTAACCGTGATGATTTTGAAGCAAGCCTGCAGCAACAACCGAAAGCTGAAACGCTTAATGATTTTGAAGCTTCTATTGAAAGAAAAAATAAAATCTATAACCTTTCTGCAACGTTTTATTACATGCTGTATAAAGATCAATTAGTGCTAACGGGAAAAATAAATGATGTAGGAAGTTATACTAGAATAAATGTACCCAACAGTTATCGTGCTGGCATTGAATTGCAGGCTGGTTTTATTATAAATTCATGGATGAACATAAATGCAAATACAACTTTCAGTAGTAATAAAATAAAATCATTTACAGAATATTTAGATGAATATGATGTTGATTTTAATTACACCGATCAGCTAAACGTTGAGCACAAAAACACGGATATTTCTTTTTCACCAAATACAATTGCAGCAGCAACTGTAACATTTATTCCGCTAAAAAATATGCAGCTAAATTTAGTAAGTAAATATGTTGGTGAGCAATACATGGACAATACGCAAAATGAAAATCGAAAACTCAATTCATATTTTACAGAAGATTTCAGGTTAAATTATTCTTTGTATAAAAAATTATTTAGTCAGGTAGATTTTATTGTTGCAGTAAATAACATCTTTAATAAATTATATGAGCCCAACGCAAATACTTATCCTTATGTTTACGATCGTGAGGTTGTAAATGACAATTATTATTATCCAGCAGCAGGAACGAATTTTATGATAGGAGTGAATATAAAATTGTAAAACTTTTATTATTTACTTGTATCAAACCACACCTTAGTTTTATCATCCGGTATTGCATTATAATTTAAAAAAAGCTCCTCTCCTTTTTTAATATCTTTTATAGTCTTTATTGTCATTATTTTTTTACCAAATTCCATTTCATACTCGCAGTTAGCATCGTAACTATGATTATACATTGAAACATAACCAAGCGCTACACAGGCTTTCTTTTTATCATTTCCCCATTCAAAAACATAATGAAATAAAGATGTTTTTTCAATAGTTTTTCGTTCCTTTTCAGTTAGAACAAGTACGGGAGAAGTTTCTAACACTTGTCCTTTCTTAATATTCGTTTTTGTAAAAACGCCTCTGCCGCGTTTAGGTGAATTTTTAATTTCAAGAATTGGTAAGATCATTTAATAAGCTTCAGTCCACAAGATAACGCGCAGCGTTAATGCAATGCAAAAAGAGATTGATTTTTTTTAATTGTAGTATTCTTGGTTTTTCTCAGCATGGTTATATAATTTGCATTTATGAGTTCTGAGATTGAAGCGTTATCTATAAGTGAGCAATTTGAACAACTGATGCAGGCAAATAATGAAACTGATATCCGCATTTTTTTGGATGATCAGAACATTAGCGATGTGGCAGATCTCATTTATGAATATCCGGATGATGAAGCACAGATCATCGCAAGCATGTCAATTAACAGAGCGGCAAAAGTTTTTAAAATTCTTGATGTAAGCGCACAGAAAAATATTGTGCATGAACTTTCATCATATAAAACTGCAGCGTTATTAAACGAATTACCACCGGATGACAGAACAGATTTTTTAGAAGAACTTCCCAAGCATGTTATTCGTGATCTAATAAAATTACTCGATCCAGAAGAAAGAAAAATTACGCTTTCCATGCTCGGTTATCCTGAAGACAGCATTGGAAGATTGATGACGCCGGATTATGTATATGTATATCCTTTCAATACAGTTGAACAGGTACTGAACATTATTCGCAAGGTTGCAAAAAATACAGAAACAATAGATGTAATTTATGTAGTAAACAAAGATGGTGAGTTGCTGGATGATTTAAGAATACGCGATATAATTCTTGCATCACCCGAAAAAAAAATTGAAGAATTAATGGATGAGCGTGTTGTTTCGCTGCATGTAACAGATGACCAGGAACACGCTAGTGAGACTTTTAAAATGAATAACCGCGTTGCGTTGCCGGTAACCGATGCTAGTAATATTTTATTAGGCATTGTTACTATTGATGATATGTTTTGGGTAGCGAATGAAGAATTTAGCGAAGACATTCAAAAGATCGGTGGTACAGAAGCGCTGGATGAACCTTACTTAGATACGCCTTTATTAAAACTTATTCGCAAGCGCGCAGGTTGGTTAATTGTTTTGTTTTTAGGCGAATTACTTACTGCTACAGCAATGGCTTATTTTAATGATGAAATTGCAAAGGCAACTGTACTTGCAATGTTCATTCCTTTAATTATGAGCAGTGGCGGCAACAGTGGCTCGCAGGCATCAACATTAATTATACAGGCAATGGCTGTGGGTGATGTTTCATTGAATGATTGGTGGCGCGTAATTCGCCGCGAAGTTTTAAGCGGTCTTTTTTTAGGTGGTATTTTAGGTGCAATTGGTTTTATAAGAATTTGCCTTTGGCATGTTTTAATGCAGCATGGAATTATTGAAGATCTGTATGGCATGCATTGGTTGTTGATTGCAATCAGCGTTGGCATTTCTTTGGTTGGCGTTGTGTTATGGGGCACTTTAACCGGTTCCATGTTACCAATAATATTAAAACGACTTGGTGCTGATCCCGCAGTTTCTTCTGCGCCTTTTGTTGCAACACTTGTAGATGTTACAGGTATAGCAATATATTTTTCCATTGCCTATCTTTTTTTAAAAGGCGTGCTGCTTTAAGCATTTTAATCATACACCTAACTTTGTTTGCATATACATGAAACATCATCATTTTTATTTTAAAGATCAGCACTTATGGCTTTCGCATGAAAGAGTAATTTTTTGGGAAGATGAAAAAGCATTAATTGTTTCAGATACACATTTTGGAAAAACGGGGCATTTCAGAAAAGCCGGTGTTCCTGTACCGCAATATATTTTTTTAGAAGACTTACAACGCCTTTTTTCTTTACTTCAATTTTATAAACCTGAACAACTAATTGTTGTAGGTGATTTTTTTCACAGCAATGCCAATAAAGAAAATTTGTTGTTTGAAAAATGGAGAAATGATGTTGCACAACTTGAAATATTACTCATAAAAGGCAATCATGATATACTGCATAAAGACTGGTATAAAAAACTCAACGTTCAGTTGTTTGATAATGAACCGCTGCGCAGGAATGCACTTGCCTTTATACATGATTATTCACACATAAAAAATCATCCGCAACATGCAGACGCATATTTTTTTACAGGACATTTGCATCCGGGCATTTTTATAAAAGGCAAAAGCAGGCAATCACTCACTTTTCCTTGTTTTTATTTTGGTGATGAGTTTGCTGTACTTCCGGCATTCTCAAAATTTAGTGGCGTAGCATTGATTGATAAGAAAAAAACAGATACAGTTTTTGCGATTGTAAATAATGATTTGATTGAAGTGTAATTAATGAAAATCTAAAGTAAACGGCAACCTGCTTTGCGGAACACCCGTAATTTCTTTAAGCTGATTCACTTTTTTCAATAAATTATATTGATCAACGCCAATATCTTTTATCAAAGCTTTTTGTTGCGCTTGCATAGAAAAAGATTGAGTTGTTAATTCTTCCAGCCAGCTTTTTTGTTCAGGATATTCCTTTGTTCTGTAATCACTAATTTTTGCCATGCGCGCAGCGCAGGCAACTGCGTCCTGCAAAGTTCCAGTACGGTCAACTATTCCAACACCAATTCCACGTTTGCCCGTCCAAACTCTGCCTTGCGCAATGCTGTCAATATAAACAATATCTTTTTTTCTTCCGTTTGCAACGCGCGTTTTAAATATATTATAAATAGTATCAATTGAAGCTTGTATAAAATTTCTTTCAGGTGCGGTTAACGGTCTGCTTACAGCACCCATATCTGCATAAGGCGCTGTTTTTACACCATCAAATGTTATCCCCAATTTATCATTGAAAAACTTTTGCATGTCTGGCAAAATACTAAATACACCAATCGAACCGGTAATAGTTGTTTCATCTGCAAAAATTGAATCTGCTGCGCAGGAAATATAATAACCGCCCGATGCTGCATAATCACCCATACTTACAATAACAGGCTTTTTTTGTTTAGCTAAAATAACTTCACGCCAAATGGCTTCGCTTGCCATGGAGCTGCCGCCGGGAGAATTTACGCGGAACACGATTGCTTTTACATCATCATCCAGTCTTGCTTTGCGAATAAGTTTTACATAAGTATCGCTGCCAATTTCATCTTTATCACCTTTGCCATCTACAATATCTCCCTGCGCATAAATAATATCAATCTTACTACCATTATTATCATGTTTAAAATTTACAGCTTTGGCATATTTACCAAGTGCAATAAAATTAATCTCTTCTTTTTCCGGTTTATGCAGCTTGCCAAGTAATTCATTTTTTATTTGATCATCATACTTTAATCCATCAACCAAATGATATTTTAAAGCATCGTTTGCTGTTTGTATGGCACCTGTATTTGCGAGCTGATGCAACGTTGCTGTATCTACATTTCTTGCTGCAGAAGCACGCAACAATAAATTATTGTACAGATCATTCAGCCAAACATTTGTTTGCAAACGATTGGCATCTGTCATTTGCGAAACACGCAAAGGTTCTGTTGCACTTTTAAATTTTCCTGCGTAAAAAATCTGCGGATCAATTTCAAGCCTGTCGAGCAAGCCTTTCATAAAAAGCAGGTTTACTGAAAAACCATCCCATTCAACACCGCCGGCAGGATTGCAATAAATTTTATCTGCAGCACTCGCTACATAATACGCTTCCTCCGAAACAACATTGCCGTAAGCAATTACAAACTTGTTACTCTTTTTAAAATCAAGCAAAGCCTGTCTTAATTCTTCGCTTGATGCGTAACCATTCGCATTACTGCCGGCTTTTACATAAATACCTTTTATTGATGAATCTGTTTTAGCATAATGAATCATGCGTACTACATCATACAAACCGGGAATATCTGAAGAAGGATTATTAAATATTGAATTCAGCGCATCATCCTGCGATTGTTCTTTATAACCATCACTCAGATCTAATACAAGTATGCCTCTCGAACCAATACTTGTTTTGCCCGACGAAGCAGCACTACCTATTATAATTGAAAGCGCGAAAAAAAGACCTAACCCAAAAACGATCATTGCAACCAGTGTGGCTAAAAAAATTTTTAGAAAACTCTTCATTTACTTTTTATTTGTTTATAAGATTGAATGTGTAAACTTCGGTTACTTTACTTTGACAACGCTCAAAATTAAATATAATTAAACCAGTTATTTCTTCAATATATGAATACAGCTTTTCTGCTTACAGGTGGTAATTTAAATAACAGATCTTTAAATCTTCAAAATGCTGTTAAATTAATTGAAGCATGTTGTGGAGATATTATTCAATCTTCATTTGTCTATCAAACAGCAGCCTGGGGTTTTACAGATCAGCCTGATTTTTATAACCAGGCTTTACAACTGCAAACAAAACTTTCGGCGGAAGAATTAATGCAATCATTACTTTCTGTTGAAAAAGAATTGGGCAGAAAGCGCGATATTAAAATGGGACCTCGTATTATTGATATTGATATTTTATTGATGAATGATATTATTCTTAAATCACATCTTATAACAATTCCGCATCCGCGCCTGGCAGACAGAAGATTTGCATTAACGCCGCTTGCTGAAATAGCGCCCAACACAATGCACCCGGTTTTACACAAATCAATAAAAGAATTATTGGCTGAATGCAAGGATAATTTGCCTGTGTATAAAATTTCACCGGATAACTAAAGCGCGCTATTAATTTTGAATTAATGCAACACCATTACATTGCGATAGAAGGTAATATCGGCGCAGGAAAAACCACCTTAGCTCATCTGCTTGCGAAAAAATTAAATGCACGCTTAATTTTAGAACAGTTCGCAGACAATCCTTTTCTTCCAAAATTTTATGAGAACCCAAAACAGTTTGCGTTTCCGCTTGAATTATTTTTTATGGCAGAGCGTTACAAGCAGCTAAAAGATATGGTTAATAAAACTGACCTGTTTCAAAGCGTTACTGTTTCCGATTATTTCTTTTCAAAATGTTTGTTGTTTGCAAAAGTGAATTTACCGGAAGAAGAATTCAGGCTTTTTCAAAAACTGTACGACATAATGCTTCAGCAACTTATTATGCCCGACATGATTATATACCTGCATTCGCCTGTACAAAAATTACAAAAAAATATTAAGAAGCGCAGCCGTTCATACGAACAAAATATCGCTGATGAATATTTATTTAATATACAGGAAACATATACGAGCTACATAAAGCAACATAATATAAAAACTATTTTTATAGATGCAACCGATTCTGATTTTTTAGGTAATGAACAACATCTTGATGTTGTAGTAAATGCTTTAAATAATGATATAGAATCTGGTCAGCACTATTTTTCGTTGCCATAATCGCTCCCCAAAATTCATGAATAATCAAACAAATTTTTCTGTTAGTTCTTTTGATGCTATAAAAATTCCTGAGCTTCGCAATCTTGTTACCGGCAGGTTTTGTTTTGTTATGGCTTTGCGTATGATGACCACTTTACTTGGCTGGTGGATATATAACTTAACCAACGCACCTTTTGCTATCGGGCTGCTTGGCTTATCTGAAGTGGTGCCTGCTATTTCACTCGCTTTATATGCAGGTCACATAATTGATCTGAGTGATAAGAAAACTTTTAGTACGCGGCATCGGTTTATATTTTACAGCAATGCTGTTACTGTTATTGCTATCAACAAAAAACAGTGCGCATCTTTTTTCAAACAATACATTAGCTATTTGCATTTATGCAATCGTTTTTTGCACTGGCATCGTACGCGCATTTACAGGACCGGTATTTAATGTAATTCTCGCGCAGGTTGTTCCAAAAAATCTTTTACAAAATGCCACAACATGGAACCAGGGTTCTTACTTATCCGCATCAGTATCCGGTCATGCGGTAGGTGGTTTATTAATTGCAGCATTGGGCAACACAGGAACATTTACCATTATTATTTTTTTGATGATAGCGGCGTTCAGTATTCTCATCAATATAAAACCTAAACCGCCCTTAAACGAAAAAAAGAAATAAAAACGTGGGACAGTGTAAAAGAAGGTTTACAATTTGTTTTTAAAACAAAAGAAATTCTCGGTGCGCTTTCACTTGATTTATTTGCTGTTTTATTTGGTGGCGCAGTTGCAATGGTGCCAGTATATGCAAGAGATATTTTAAAAGTAGGTTCAGAAGGTTTTGGGTTTTTAAACGGCGCGTCAGACATGGGTGCTATTTGCAGTGTTATATTATTAACTGCATTTCCCATGAAAAGAAAACAAGGTTATAAATTATTGATCGCCGTGTTTGGTTTTGGTATTTGTATTATTTGTTTTGGCTTATCAAAATTATTTTTGCTTTCATTTATTGTGTTGATGATAAGTGGTATGCTTGATGGAATAAGCGTTGTTGTACGCGGCACAATCATGCAGTTAAAAACACCGGATAATATGCGCGGCAGAGTAATGAGTGTAAACTCTATGTTCATTAATTCAAGCAATGAACTCGGGCAATTTGAAAGTGGCGTTGCCGCAAAATTATTAGGCGTTGTGCCATCCGTTATTTTTGGCGGATGTATGACGATTGCTGTTGTAATTGCTACGTGGATAAAAGCACCAACATTGCGGAAGATGGAATATTAAATGATTGAAAATAGATAAGTGGAATTAGTAAAATGTAATAACGCAGATTATACTAAACAAAGCAAACTGCATCATATAAGTTGTAGTAAAACAGGTGAGATGAATTGAGAATTTAATGCTTTACTGATTGCGTAAATCCGGCTTATATTGGTTGTTTTGCCCAAATGTTTTATTAGATTGTTACTAATCCTCATCATAAGTAAGAAAACATTCCAGCTATCATCAACAAAAAAAAATTTGATTGTATAGAATACCAGGAAAGGCAGCAGCAATACTTACTAATAAATTTTTTTTTTAATACAACGATTGCAGCATTTTATTTGTCAGGCTAAAATAATTTATGAAAGCCTGCCTGTTTTTTATTGCTTTATCAATAGAACAAGAACAAAACATCTTAATAAATAGAGCGGCTAATAATAATTATAGTAACTAATCGTTTAAACAATACTTTAATTATAACTTTAAAACACTCAATTTAATTATGAAGAAGATCTTATTTTCAATTTTTGGCGGCGCAATTATTTTAGTTAGCTGCGGCAAAGATGGCGGCGGCAGCGCAAGCATTGTAGGAAAATGGAATACGAACAGGGTAGTTGCTCAAACTTTTACGAACAATGAACTACAAGGCAGCGACACAACTACAACAGGCAGTATTGAATTTGTGAATAACGGAGATTTTATCTCAACAGATGAAGATGGAGATACTTCTATGGGCACTTACACTTACAATACTTCAAGCAAATTATTAAGTGTAATATCTGACAACGATACAAGTAATTTAAATGTAACAAATCTTACCTCAGATAATTTACATTTTAATGCTGATCAAACAAAACCTGTAAATGGCTTTACGGTAAGAGTAACTGTAGATGCAGATTATAGAAGATAACTAAAATTCATAAGTTTAATTTCACAGTTTGCTAATTGATAAAGGCTGAAGTAAAATTCAGCCTTTTTTTTATGCTTTCTTAAAAGATAATGTTTGTAAACTTGATAAGTTTAAGCAGCAATTAGTTTGCTTTTTCTATATCCGTACATGAAATAAACAATCAACCCCAATACCAGCCACGATCCAAACCATGCCCAGTTTGCGCCGGTCATTCCGGTTAATAAATACAGGCAACTTGATAAACCCAATAAAGGAATAAGTGACCATTTTTTAAACAATGAAACTATGCCGATCACAATCATAACAATCCAAAAAATAATGGTAGAAACATTTAGAGAAGCATTGTCTTCTGTTATCTGAAACAAACTGCTTATATAATTTTTATTGGCTAATTGAAGTATGATTAATGCAACTGCAACTATAGCAGGGAAAATAATTTTACCATTGACATAAGGAATAGAAAACCTGCCTGGTATTTTTTCTTTACGCGGAATTAATAATACGCCGCCACAAACCAATACAAATGCAAATAAAGTTGCAATGCTGGTAAAATCAAGTACAAAAACTTTATCTGTAAATAACAGCGGAACACCAACTACAATGCCCGTAATAATTGTAGCAAAAGATGGTGTTTGATATTTAGGATGAATTTTTTCAAAGCGTGGCGGCAATAAGCCATCGCGGCTCATGCTCATCCATATTCTTGGTTGCCCCATTTGAAAAACCAGCAACACACTCGTCATAGCAATAACCGCTGCCATAGAAACTAAAAATTGCATCCAACCCACGTTACTTTCTTCAAAAATTTTTGCCAGCGGATCACCAACATTATTAAATTTTTCATAACTCAATACACCGGTTAGCACCAACGTAAGCAAAATATAAACAACTGTACAAATTACCAGGGAAAGAATCATGCTGCGCGGTAAATCTTTCTGCGGGTTTTTACTTTCTTCAGCCATAACACTTATTGCATCAAAACCAATGTAGGCAAAGAACACACCGCTTACCGCACGCATTACACCGCTAAATCCATTCGGCATAAATGACCGCACACCGGCACTGTTTAAAGGCGTCCAGTTTTCAGGATTTACATAATATGCGCCAACAGCAATTACAAGAACAATAATGCAGAGTTTTAATATCACCATTACATTACTAAAATTTCTTGATTCTTTTATACCTACATATACCAGTGATGTAATGAGCACACAAATAATAAGCGCAGGCATATCAAAAATAATTCGTAAGCCGCCAATTGCAGGCGCATGATTCCAGGCATCAATTAATTGTCTTGTATCTTTCGTTAATGAATTAAGCGCTGCGCCTGCATTGGCAACAACAGCACCATGCGCTTCCATATAACTGCAGGTTAAATAATCGGGAATATGTATGCCGATGCGGCTCATGAATAAAGTAAAATAATCGCTCCAGGAAAAAGCCACATAAATATTACCGATAGAATATTCCATAATAAGCGCCCAGCCAATTATCCATGCAAACAATTCTCCAAACGAAGCATAAGCATACGTATAAGCGCTGCCGGCAACAGGAATACGGCTGGCAAATTCAGAATAACATAAAGCAGTAAAGCCACACGCAATAGCGCAAATAATAAAAAGTATAACCACACCTGGTCCGCCATTATAACAAGCTTGTCCTAAACTGCTAAAGCTGCCCGCACCAATAATTGCAGCTATACCAAAAAAAGTAAGGTCGCGCATCGTAAGCACACGCTTTAAACCGGCGCCGGCATGCGGATCTTCAGCCATGGTTTCGGCATCACGTAAAATTTTATCAATATTTTTTGTGCGGAAAAGCGGATGTCCCATTACAAAAATGTTTGTTTGCAGAGTGAAAATAATCAATTTGATAATTGAACCATTTTGTTTTTGCATGTCCCTAAATTTGGCAAACCAATTGTAAATAATCTGTAAACTAATTTTATGCCTCAGCCTACCGTACAAAAAATTAAAGCGAAAAAAATATTGATTGTAGAAGATGAAGGTGATATGTGTTTATTATTAAACATTATGCTAACCGGGAAAGAAATGAAACTCGATCATGTTAAAAATCTTGGCGCCGCAAAAGAATATTTAAGCAATGAAAAACCTTCTGTTGTAATACTTGATAACAAATTACCAGACGGAATGGGTATTGATTTTATAAGTTTTCTTAAACAAAATTATCCCGATATAAAAATTGTAATGATCTCCGGATCTGTTTCTGCTAAAAATATTGCGTTTGATAAAGGCGCTGATAAATTTTTGGAGAAACCTTTTACAAAAGAAAGTTTGTATAAATCAGTAAAAGAATTGTTGAATTAATTTTATTTTTAGAAACGATTCAATGCTTACATATAAAAATTTTATTTTAAAAACTATCAGTGCTCTGATGGTTTTTGTTTTTTTATTAGGTTATATAAAAGCGCAATCTCAAACTTCTTCTTTTAAAGTAATTGCATTTTATACAGCCAAAGAAGACCTTGCACATATAAGTTTTGTACATGAAGCCAACAAGTGGTTTCCAAAAATTGCTGCAGAATATAATTTTACGTACGATTCTACCAACGACTGGAATAACCTGAATGATACATTTCTTTCGCATTATAATGTTGTGCTTTTTTTAGATACAAGACCGGAAGATTCTTTGCAAAGAATAGCTTTTGTAAAATATATGAAAAATGGTGGCGCATGGATGGGTTTTCATTTTGCTGCATTTGCACTAACACCTTCTGCAGTTCCTGCAAACTGGGATTGGTACCATAATGAATTTCTTGGCTCAGGGCAATATGTTAGTAACACATGGCATCCAACTTCTGCAATTTTAAAAATAGAAGACAGTACATTCCCTGTTACCAAAAACTTACCGCGCACATTTAAATCTGCACCCAATGAATGGTATCGCTGGGAAAAAGATTTGACAAAAAATCCTGATATAAAAATTTTATTATCGATTGATTCATCAAGTTTTCCACTGGGCAACGGACCAAAACAAAATGAGATCTGGCACAGCGGATATTATCCTGTTGTTTGGACGAATACAAAATATAAAATGATATACATGAACATGGGTCATAACGATATGGATTATGATAGCGGAACAAACAGACAATTATCTTCAACCTTTGAAAGTCCTATGCAGGAAAAATTAATTATTGATGCGCTGCTTTGGTTAGGCAGCAGAAAAACAGATTAATTATTTAAGTGTTTTTGCCACATTAAATTTTCAAGCCACAAAATTTTATAATATGCCGGGCAATAAAAATAATAATTGATGTAGCTGAAATGCAGCATCATTTGTTTTATAGGTGTTCTGTAAGAATAAGCGGCTCTTGCCTGGAAAAAAATAAATTGCTTTTGATTCGTATTTTCAAATTCATTGATAGTAGTAAAAGGTGGCATTTCAGGTTTAGCACCAAGCCGCATTAGTGAAGTGCTCAATAACATTTTATCCATCACGTTTGTGCTTGCAGAAAATTCTTTTTCGGCATCATCAATTAATTGTTGTTTATAAATTTCAAGTTCAGGAATATTAAATGCACTCATCAATCTTACAACATGATAAATTAAAATAGATGAACGCACATAATATGGCGAAATATAAACCGGTGCTTTCATGTATTCGCGGTTGCACACTATTTCAGTAATCAAATGCAATGTTGCACTGTCTTGCTTTGTGAAAGGCAATTTTTTATCAAAAACAAAATATAAAACATTACACTGCACAGCCAAATCAAAATCCGGTATAGTACGGCTACCAAGATAAGTGCTGTATGCAGGAATGCTTTTATACTTGCCATACGTAGAAACTATTTTTCTTTTAGGCGATGATAAGTTTGCCACATCTTGCAATCTTTTTTTAAATGCAAGTACATCTGCCTTACTTGAATTATCACTCATCAAAATCATTACTGTATCATCTGCATCTTCACCCTGACCAAAAATTTGTTTTAAATATTTATAAAAATAAGAATGCGGCATTATCGGATCTTTCGTTGCCCAAAAGCCATAATATGGATAGCCGTGTTTGTTGCGAAACAGCGGATAAATTTTTTGAATGTTGGAAATAATTTTTTCTGCAATTGCTTTATCATCATTATTTAAATATGGCAACATGTTATGCAGTGTAAAAGCGGCAACTGCTGTATAAAAAATATTATTATCCGGCTGATAATTGTGCGGCGCACCTCCGCATTCACGAAAACCAGGAAACATGCCTGCATAATATTCACCATCTTGTTGCACTTGCATGGAAGCAATATTCAATAACAGTGCATGAATAAGTGAATCGTTATTTTGACATAAAGATCTTTGAGCTAAGAATAATACAAATATTAAAATCAAACTTTTTTTCATTTACTAACTATAAAATTTTCTAATTGTCAAATTAATTTTGGAAGTCCCGTAACATAACGCAACCATTTTATAATATTTTTTTTCTTTTCCATATCAACAATCATATCTTTTCTTTCGAGTTTCCACCAATTTATTTTACAATTATATTTTTTTTGTGTGTTGATGAATTGATCAATTGCAACAAAACTTCTTGCGTTGATTGTATTCATCACAATGCAAAAATCTTCTTTATCTTTTTTTGCATACGGTAAAGCATAAATTTTTTTATTTTGAAGTTTCACACGTTCTATAAAATCTTCTTTAAACTGCACGTAATCTTCACATGTATTTACCAATGTATAAATATTATCACGCACATCTTTATATAAATCGAAAATATCATTACCCAATTGATATAAACTTCCAATCAAAAACAAAACTTCCCGTATTTGTTCATCTGCCGCTTCATTTAAACATTGATGATAAATAATAACGCTCACGGCACCTTTTATATATGTAATGCGTTTGATTTCATCTTTTGAAATTGCAGGATTCGTTTGCTGTATAGTTTCAACCTGAATATCTAAAACATCTTTTGATGCTTTTAAATACGCTTCTTTATGCGGAACCGTTTGTAACAAAAAGGTTTGAATTTCTTTTGCCACTTTTGATGAGAATGTTGTTGCATTAAATGCTTCAGGCTCAAAAGTAATTTGTCGTATACTTTCTTTATTTAGCTTATCAATATCAAACAAATCATCGCCAACCGGCGTAAGAATGCCGAACAAAGTTGCACGTTTGCGTTCTTCATCACTCAAAACTTTTCCATATAATCTTTTATAACTGCTGCATAAAAAAGAGGTAATAAAAAGTCCGTAATATTTTAAAATCTTGTTGCGTTGTTCAGTCTGAAATTTTCCATAATATTTTTCTTCGAGTTCATCAAGGTATGGAACTAGAAAAGTTTTATTGAAACGCTTCTGAATTTTTATTTCATGGTAAACTTTATTTGCGATGCTGATATAGCGGAAAAAATTCATTCGTTAATGTTCGCGTCAAACTTAGCAAAACATCGCTCAATAATTTAATTTCGCGGCTCAATTAAAATTATGCTGGCGGGTTTTAATAATATAACGTTTGAATTTGGTTCTAGAATTATTGTTGAAGATGCAACCTGGCACATTCAGCCGGGCGAACGCATTGGCCTGATTGGTTATAACGGAACAGGAAAGTCAACCTTATTAAAGTTATTGGTTGGTGAATATTTGCCTTCTGAAGGAATGGTTGAGCGCAGCCGAAACACAACCATTGGTTACCTGCACCAGGATTTATTAAGTTTCGACAGCAATGATTCTATTTTAAATGTTGCACTTGGCGCATTTGAAAAAATAAAACAGCTTGAAAAAGAAATTGAGGAATTAGGCAAAGAGCTTGAAGCAACTTCAGACGAAAAAATATTGATTGTTTATTCTGATAAACTGCATGAACTGGAAGTGCTTGGCGGTTACGATATTCATCACAAAACAGAAGAAGTTTTACAGGGTTTAGGTTTTGCAAATAACGACCTG
>CAXSDU010000005.1:0-2357 GCA_964236165.1 uncultured Parafilimonas sp.
CGAATTTCTTTTACTTCGCTTTGTTTGGCATTTGCTTTCATTTCTTTTTCTTTACGCTTTTTCTCATAAAGAAATTTTTTGTAATCAATTGCTTTGCAAACCGGCGGATCTGCTGTAGGAGAAATTTCAACTAAATCAAGTTCAAGTGCCTGCGCAATTTTAAGCGCTTCCTGTGTAGGATAAACACCAACAGTTACGTTATCTCCAACCAATCTAACTTGTGGTACCCTTATTCTTTCGTTGATACGATGTTCAGGCTCAGGTTGCCTGTTAAAACGAGGATTAAATCTTCCTCTCTGTGGTAAAGCCATTCAGTGTTTTTTCGTTAAAAATTTTTAATGTTTAGTTTTTAAAATGAATAAATCTTTTAAACATTCCCTGTAAAATTAATTTATCCTTTTCTATCTGCAATTTCTTCTTTCAGCAATTTAATAAATTCTTCAATAGTTTGCGATTCATTCTCTGTTTTATTATGCTTTCGTATCGCAAGCTTCCTTTCCGTAGTTTCCCTTTCACCGATAACGAGCATGTACGGCACTTTATTTAATTCTGCATCACGAATCTTTTTGCCCACTTTTTCACTGCGTTCGTCTGTTTCAACTCTTATGCCTGCTTTTTTTAGTTGTATAAAAATTTCTTTTGCATACGGCAAAAATTTATCACTTATTGGTAAAATTTTTATCTGCACTGGTGAAAGCCAAAGCGGCAACCTGCCTGCATAATGTTCAAGTAAAAAACCAATAAAACGTTCATGCGTACCGAGTGGCGCACGATGAATGATCAACGGAATTTCAGAAGTATTTTCTGCTGTTGTATAAATAAGACCAAAACTTCTCGGCTGTGAAAAATCAACCTGGTTAGTTGCTAAAGTAAACTCACGACCAATAACACTGTAAATCTGCACATCTATTTTAGGACCATAAAAAGCAGCTTCATCCTGCACTTCAACAAATGGTATTTTTGATTCGATTAAAACATTGCGCACCATTTCTTCCGTTTCAATCCAAAGCTCCGGCTCGTTCACATATTTAATTCCTAATTTTTCTTTTGAATGAAGCGATAAGCGCATTACATATTTATCAATTCCAAAAATTTTAAAATACTTCAGGTACATATCATTCACAGCACGAAACTCATCTGCAAATTGTTCTTTACTGCAATAAATATGCGCATCGTTCATATGCAAACAACGCACACGCATCAAACCAAACAATTCACCACTTTGTTCATAACGATATACTGTTCCATACTCTGCAATGCGATATGGCAAATGGCGATAGCTTTTGGGTTCGGCTGCATATATTTTATGATGGTGCGGACAGTTCATTGATTTAAGATAATACTTCTCTCCTTCCAGCTCCATCGGTGGATACATACTGTCGGCATAATACGGCAAATGTCCGCTGGTTAAATACATACTTTCTTTTGCGATGTGTGGTGTAACAACACGCTTATAATCTGCCGCATCTTCAGTTTCTTTCGCAAGTTTTTCGAGCTCTTCAATAATTACAGTTCCGTTAGGCATCCACATTATTAAACCCTGACCAACATCGTCATCCATTGTATAAATGCCCAACTCTTTACCAAGTTTACGATGATCGCGTTTCTTCGCTTCTTCAAGCATCAACAAATATTCATCAAGTTCTTTTTGGGTTGGAAATGATACACCATAAATGCGTGTAAGTTGTTTATTTTTTTCATTGCCCTTCCAGTAAGCGCCGGCAATATTTGTAAGCTTGATAGCTTTTATAAAACCAGTTGAAGGAATATGCGGACCGCGGCATAAATCTGTAAAATTTCCCTGCGTATAAAAAGTGATATTGCCATCTTGCAAATTCTGCAATAAGTCTAATTTATATTCATCACCTTTTTTTGTAAAATATTCAATCGCTTCTGCTTTTGGTGTTTCTTTTCTTATGTATTGATTGTTCTGTTTAGCAAGTTCATTCATTTTTTTTTCCAAAGCTTTCAAATCTTCTTCCGTAATTTTTCTATCGCCTAAATCCATATCATAATAAAAACCATTATCTACCGGCGGACCTACCCAAAACTTCACACCGGGAAACACGCTTTCAACGGCTTCCGCCATTAAATGCGCAGTAGAATGCCAGAAAGTTGACTTGCCTTCTGCATCTTCCCATTTCAATAATTTTACGTTTGCATCTTCATTAATCGGGCGCGTTGCATCAATCACTTTTCCGTTTACATTGGCTGCAATAATTTTTCTTGCCAAACCTTCACTGATTGATTTTGCAATGTCTAAAGCAGTAACGCCATTTTCATATTCACGCATTGCACCATCAGGAAATATAATATTGATCATAAGTAAAAAGTCAAAAAATTAAAGTAAAACGGGC
>CAXSDU010000005.1:2367-36899 GCA_964236165.1 uncultured Parafilimonas sp.
CACACAAAAGGGCCGGGGCAGCAAAAGTAATGAATGAAAAAGAATTAATTTTTGAATTTGCAACGCAAACTTTGTTATGTGAACAATACATTTATTGCAGCTATAAGTTACAATTGTTTGATTTTTGAATTGTATTATGAATGCGATGAATTAATAAACTTCGCCACATTATCATGCAATAATTTTAATGATTCAGGATGCAGATAAACCATGTGCCCTGAAAAATAATGATCGTATTCAATATTCTTTTGTAAAGAAGCCGGCATTGGTAAGTGTTGCATTTCATACATGCCTTCAAAATATGGTGTACCTAAATCAAAATATCCCATATTCAACATCACTTTCATATCAGGATTATAAATCATTGCCTGCGCAAGATCATTCATCACATTTGGAAAGCCAACATAACCCTGGCGCTTAAAATTCCATGGGCTTACATTGCCAAACGTTTTATAATTCATTCCAATACCATATTTCAAAGTTGTACGCACATAATCATTAAATGTAGCAGTGAATGCAGCATCAATATATGAATCCATTGGATCGTATTGCGCATATTCACTCAAAGGATCAATTGCAGCCCCTGAAAAACGCGAATCCAACCTTCCTGTTATCTGGCTTTTATCTCCTAACAATGCCTGTTCAAATTGCGGCCCGTTTATGCGCAAATTTGCTTTACGAATATAATCAACAGGTAAGCCTGTGTATTCATGCAGTTTTTCTGCAACCTGATTGAACGATGCAGAATCAAGTGCTGCACCTTTATTCAATGCAACGGCATATTCATTTAATGCGAACTGTTGTACTTCATTCAAAAATGGTTCAAGTTGTTGAGATTGGTTTGGAATTTTATGATGATACCATGCAGTAGCTGCATAAGATGGCAACACCAATTCAAAAGGTAAACCATCGCCAGGATTTTCAGATGTCATCTCCGTCATATTACCATACGTTAGTAATTGTGATAACAAAATAATTCCATTAAGACTTACACCATTATCTGTTTCAAGCAAATTGGCAACAACAGCAGAACGGAATGTGCCATAGCTTTCACCGAAAAGATATTTTGGAGAGTTCCAGCGGTTGTAATCAGAAATAAATTTTACAATGAAGGAAGCAAATGCACGCCCATCCTGATCAATACCAAAAAAATCTTTTGTTTCGCCTGCGCCACCTAACTCTTTTGTAATTACCTGACCAAAACCAGTGCCTGGTGCATCAATGAAAACAAGATCGCTTGCATCTAAAAGACTATAATCATTATTCACTGTTTTATATGGCGCTCTTGTACGTGATGTATCATCAAGAAAAACGCGCTGTGGCCCCCATGCGCCCATGTGCAACCAAATAGTTGCGCTGCCGGGTCCGCCATTATAAATAAATGTGATTGGTCTTTGCGTTGGGTTTGCATCTCTTTTAAAATATGCTATATAAGACATGCTGATGATGGGCGAATCTGCGCCATTTCTAAATACAAGACTGCCCGCTACTGCCTGATAATTTATGGCATTGCCTTCTACATTTACCGATCCATATGTTATAGAGCGTTGTTGTTTTTTATAATTAACAACGGCACTATCTAACGAATTATCAATTTTTGATTCGGGCAAAACCGATTTCCTTTCCTGACTGAAACTGCAAAAGTTCAATGCAAAAAATATTGAACTGAGCACTAAAATTCTTGTTGGTTTCATACTTGATTTATAATTAAATATTGATTGAAATAAAATAAGGCGTTTTACGCAAGTTATATAAAACAAAGATTGTGGTTTTTATATGTTTTAATTTTTACATCAGCGGCAGTTAACATTAATTTTTAGGTTTATAAGAATAGCAACAAAGTAATTAAGATGATTAATTTTAGATTAACTGAATACAATTCTTTAAAAACCTTAACGCTTCTTTAATTGCTGGTGTGTTATCGCAAATTAGATTTGTAGCATGATGCAAAGATTGCTGGTTATTTGTTTGCTATTTTTTTCGTGCAATTTGTATGCGCAGGATTTAACCGGTATCTGGCGCGGGTATTTTTATGCTGATGTTGGTCCTTATAAAGAATATTATAAGTATGAAGTGCAGATAGATCAATTAAAAAATAATTCTTTACAAGGTGTAACTTATTCTTATCGTACCACTATTTTTTATGGTAAAGCAACATTTGAGGGCATCTGGTTTCCTAAAGCAAAAAGCTTATTAGTAAAAGAATTAAAGCTAATTGATTTAAAAATAACCGGCAATTCACAGGCTTGTGCCATGACTTGCAATCTTGACTATTCTTTAGATGGAAAAACCGAAGTTTTAAAAGGAGCGTTTACAAGCGTAAATACTGATACAAAAAGAGATTGCGGCGCAGGAACGGTTTATCTTGAAAGAGTACAGGAATCTGATTTTACAAAAGAAGATTTTTTGCTGAAAAAAAAACCAGTGCCGCCGCCTTTAGTTCAGAATAAAATATCAACTCCTGCAGCAGACAGTTTAAAAAAAGCAACAGCAAATAATTTATCAAAGACAAATGCAAAAAAACTGCAATCTGCATTAGGCGTTCCGCAAGATGGCGTTATCGGCCCAAAAACCAATGCTGAAATAAAACATAAAGTTCCCGGCTTTAATGAAAAATTAGATTTGAATAATACAACGCAGGTAAACAAGCTAATTAATCTTATTAAAAAGAATAGTGCTTTAAGTGCAAAGAAAAATATTCCAGCAACGCCATTAAATCAAAATAAAAAATCACCGCCGCCGGTTATAAAAAACGATACGGTTGCTAAATCAGCACCAATAATACAAGAACAAAAACCAGAAATAAAAAAGATTATACCTATTCCGAAAGTTATAAAAGAAAGAAGTAATCCGCTTATAAAAACAATCACTACGGGTGCCCAGGATATTAAAGTTGAGTTGTACGATAACGGCGATATTGATGGTGATACAATAACTGTTTATGATAACAACCAGGTTATTGCATGGAAAAAAGGTTTATCAGATAAACCTATCACTTTAAATTTAAAAGCAGATGCAACTACACCAACGCATGAATTTGTAATGGTGGCAGATAACCTCGGCGCCATTCCGCCCAACACAGCATTAATGGTAATTACTACAGGAGGCAAACGTTACCAGGTATTTATTTCGAGTGATAAGCAAAAAAATGCAAAAGTTGTTGTGCAATATGAGCCAGCGAATAACTGATCTTTTTTTCTGTAAAAATTTTTTGAAATAATATAGACACTTGTTGGTAGTGTAAATTTTACACATATATTGCAATATCTAAACACCAGCTTGTTATATGAAAAAACTTTTACTTCCTTTATTATTGCTTTTTATAATAAAAGCTAATTCACAATTATTGTCATGGACGCCTGATTTTATACAGGAAAGTTCAACACCTGTTACCATTACAATGGATGCGAATTATGGAAATAAAGGATTGCTTAATTATACACCAACAACAGATGTATATGTTTACATTGGCGTAATTACTAATTTAAGCACATCTTCCGGCGATTGGAAATATATAAAATTCTCCAATTTTAATACACCGTATGCTGCGGCTCAATGCACTTATCTTGGCAGTAATAAATGGCAATACACAATCAGTGGCGGCTTGCGCAACTATTTCGGTATTACCAATTCATCTGAAACAATAAAAAAAATAGCTATTCTTTTTAAGAATGGCGCCGGAACTGAACCATATATTCAGCGCAATACTGATAAAACTGATATGTACATTCCGGTTTACGATAATGGTTTGTATGCACGTATTGATATGCCTTATCAGCAACCTTTATATTATCCAGTGCCAGAACCAATAAACAAAAATATTGGCGACGCACTTTCAATAAATATTAAAGCAAGTAAAAGCAGTGCGTTAAGTATTTTGTTTAATGGAACACAGATTGCAACAGGCAACGGCACTTCGCTCACCAAAATAACAAACATAACTGTTGGTGGTCCACAAACAGTTATTGCAAAAGCAGTAAATGGTACTACTGCAACAGATACTGCACAGTTTATAGTAAAGCCAACCGTTACCGTTGCAGCAATACCTGCCGGTGATACAGATGGTATTAATTATGAAGCAGGCAATACATCGGCTGTATTGGTTTTATATGCACCTTTAAAACAATATATTTATGTTGAAGGCGATTTTAATAACTGGCAGATTTCATCAAATTATTTAATGAATAAAACGCCAGATGGCAATCGCTTCTGGATTCGCATTAATAACTTAACGCCGGGCACTGAATATGCTTATCAATATTTAATTGATGGCTCATTAAAAGTTGCTGATTATAATTGTGAAAAGATTTTAGATCCTAATAATGATCAATACATTTCATCAGCAACGTATCCAAATTTAAAAGCTTATCCAACCGTCAAAACATCAGGTATTGTTAGCGTGTTACAAACAAATAAACCTGTTTATACATGGCAGGTTAATAATTTTTCAAGACCTAATAAACAAAATCTTGTTATCTATGAATTGCTGGTAAGAGATTTTACTGCAGCCGGTAATTTTCAAACATTAACTGATACATTAAGTTATTTGCAAAGACTTGGTGTGAATGCAATTGAAGTAATGCCTTTCAATGAATTTGAAGGCAATAGCAGTTGGGGTTATAATCCTGATTTTTATTTCGCACCTGATAAAGCTTACGGACCAGAAAATGTAGTAAAGAAATTTATTGATGAATGTCATAAGCGCGGTATTGCTGTAATTATGGACATGGTAATGAATCATTCATTCGGTTCATCACCAATGGTGCAGATGTATTTTGATAATACATTGAATGTGCCTGCAACAAATAATCCATGGTTCAATCAATATCCAAAACATGATTACAATGTTGGTTATGATTTTAATCATGAAAGCGCAGCTACACAAGATTTCGTGCATCGTGTAATAAATTTCTGGCTAAAAAATTATAAGGTTGATGGATTCCGTTGGGATCTTGCGAAAGGCTTCACGCAAAAACAAACCTGTAATGCAACCGGCGGCGGTTGTGATGATGCTGCGTTTGCTGCTTATGATGCAAGCCGCATAACTATCTGGAAAAAATATTATGATAATATGCAAAGCGCATCAACAAACAGCTATTGCATTTTAGAAATGTTTGCAGATAACAGCGAAGAAACAGTTGAAAGTAATTATGGAATGATGCTTTGGGGCAACGAAAATGATAATTATAATCAGGCAACAATGGGTTATAACGATCGTTGGGATTTTAGTGGTGGCATATATAAAAATCTTGGATTTACACAGCCTAACTTAGTTACTTACCAGGAAAGTCATGATGAAGAAAGATTAATGTATAAGAATGAGCAATATGGAGCAAGCAGTGGTACGTATAATGTAAAAAATATTCCTACAGGTTTGGCAAGAAATGGAATGGCTGCTGCGTTTTGGGCGCTACAACCAGGACCAAAAATGCTTTGGGAATTTGGTGAGTTAGGATATGATCTTTCTATAAACCGTTGTAGCGATGGAACAACAAATAATAATTGCCGCACAGATCCAAAACCATCGCATTGGGATTATTATAATGACGCAAACAGGAAAACTTTATATGACGTATATAAAAACGTTATTCATTTAAAAACTTATCCTGATTATTCAAGCACGTTTATTAATGGTAGCATCAATTATAACCTTTCTGATACAATAAAATGGGAAAATATAGTTGGTAATAATATACAGGTTATGGTGTTTGGCAATTTTGGTGTAAGAGCAAAAACAGCAACCGTAACATTTCCTTCCACAGGCAACTGGTATAGCTATTTAACAACAAAAACAATTACTGTTCCATCAACATCTTATTCGGTTACATTACAACCGGGCGAATATTATGTTTACACAAATAAGAATATAAAAGATGTTGTATTGGCTGTATCCTTGCTAAATTTCACTGCACAGAAAAATGGTACACATTCTGTTTTGCTGAATTGGAAAACACAAAGCGAAATAAACAATGATCGTTTTGATGTTGAACGCAGCAGCGATGGAATTTCATTCAGCAAAATAGATGAAGTAAATAGTGCAGGAAATGGAAATCATCAATATTCCTTAACTGATAATATTCCTTTGAATGGTTATAATTATTATCGTATTAAGCAGGTTGATAAAGATGGAAGTTTTCAATATTCATCTGTTCAAAGAGTAAGTTTAAGTGATGTGATTAAACACTGGAATCTTTATCCAAATCCTGCAAAAAATAATACAATATTATATGCTTTGAATAATTATACAAAAGCAGATGTTTCAGTTAGTGATCTAAATGGAAGAGTTATTTATCATACAATAAAAAATAATATAACTGCAAACGAACAAATACAAATTCCGTTGCAGCAATTAAGTAAAGGCATTTATGTAATAAAAATTACAACAGAAAATGGCATCGATACACAAAAATTGGTTGTTGAATAGAAGTCAATAATTGACCGTTCACAGTTAACCGCAAAGCAATTTCATTATTAAAATGATCATCTGTAAACGTTTATCGGTGAACGGTCAACCGTTCTTGCCTTTTAGCATCGGCACGAAAGAAAAATAATCAAACCATTCTTCAACATATTCACCGTTTTCTTTTTTTGTAATCCGTAACATGCGTTGCTTGCTGCCTTCATCAATTGGCAATACCATTACGCCACCAGTTTTAAGTTGCTCAATTAGTTTCGGCGGAATAAATGGTGCGGCAGCTGTTATTATAATTTTATTGAAAGGCGCATAAGTTGGCAAGCCTTCAAATCCATCACCATAAAAAAATTTTATGTTTGGATATTTTGTTTTGAAGACAAAATTTTTATTATTATCAAACAATTTTTTTTGTCGCTCAATCGTAAAAATCCACGCGCCCATTTCTGCTAAAATGCTTGCCTGGTAAGCACTTCCGGTACCTATCTCCAAAATCCTATCGTTACGATGCACATTTAATAATTGTGTTTGATATGCTACAGTATAAGGCTGTGATATAGTTTGATCTTGTCCGATTGGAAATGCACGGTCTTCATAAGCAATCTTATCAAAAGCAGAATCTAAAAAAAAATGACGCGGCAAATTATACATTGCTTCCAGCACAAGTTCGCTGGTAATTCCTTTTGTGCGTAAAAGATCAATCAATTTTTTTCTTAATCCTTTATGCTGATATGTATCTTCTGCGTTTCGCATGAATTAATAATCAATTCAAAAGGCAAAATTAAAAATTCAAAAAGCACAACTTACACTATAATGTTTTTTACTTTTTACTTTTAATTTTTTACTTATCAGGCAGCATTGGTTCTGTATTTTCCCTGCCTTGGAAAAAGCATTTCAATAATAAAAATAAGTATTAAGCTAAGCGCTGTTGTTGCAGTTACTTTTCCAATAAAAAAAAGAAAATCTCCAAACTCCATCCATTCAATAAATACCAATAATGCAATGTGCAAAAAAGTAAGTATAAGCACATACGTGCCGTAAGATGCCCAACCCATACTTTTTACTGAAGGTTCTGCAAAGCTTAACTGTGTTGTTTCCTGTGGTATTAAAAGATTTAACAAAAATGGGCGCAGGTAAGCAATAAAAACGCAGGGTATTGTATGCAAGCCGGGCGTACCGCTAAAATAATCAAACGTCAACCCGAATATGAATGCCACAAACATCTGTGCTGTACGGTTCATATTAAACGGCAGCCATAAAATAAACAGGAAATAAATATATGGTTTTACAAACTGGTGAACCGGCGGAATTTTATTAAATATGTATGTTTGAACAACTATAAATAATATAAAGCGGATTATATTTTTCAGCAGGCTGCTCATTTATCTTTTGGTGTTTTTGCTTCTAAATCTTTTTGTTCTGCCCAAATCATATTATCAACTAAATACGCATATTGTAAATTATAAAAATCTGTTGCTGTTTTTATTTTTAGTTCATAAAATCCGCTGCCTGAATCACCTGCAATTACAGCAACCGTTCCTATTAAAATTCCTGAGGGATAACTGCCCGATAAATTACTTGTAAGCACACTATCACCCACTTTAACCTTTGCAGATTTAGGAATATTATGCATTGTTACATAGCGCGGATCTTTGCCATCCCAATCTGTAAGTCCGGTATAAAAACCTTTTTTCGTCATGGCGCTTACTTTTGTGTTGCGGTTAAGTAAGCTCATTACACGACTATAATTATCACTCACCATAATTACTTTGCCCACTATTCCTTGCGGACCAATAACACCCATATCTTTTGTTATGCCTTGCTTGCTTCCCCGGTAAAGTGTTATATAATTATTTTGGTCTGATATATCGTTGTTTACAACTTTGGCCGGCAGAAATTGAAATTTGCGTATGCGACCTAAAGTATCTTTTAATAAAGAATCAATCTTAATTATTTTAGATGTATCCGGCGCTTCAAAACTTTGTTTTAATAAGCCACGCAATTCAGCATTTTCAGCAACAAGCGCTTCGTTGGTTTTTTTCAAGCGAAAATAATATTCAACACTATTGTATTGCGCGCCTGCTTTGCCGGTTGCTTCATTAGCAATATTAGAAAATATAACCTGGTAAGTTTGATTGTAATTGATAAGGATGCCGAGAGATATTCCCATTAAAACAAGGAATAAAAACAAGTTGAAAAACTGACGTATAAAAGCAATAATATTTCGCATTAATCACGAAATTATAAATCCGAAATCCAAAGTAATGCTTTCGAATTTCGGATTATATAGATTTAAATTTTATCTTTTATTTCATTACAAAAGGATAACGCTGGTAATTTTTTAAAGCTAATCCTGTACCTCTTACCACACTTATTAACGGATCATCTGCAATATGCACAGGCAGTTTTATTTTTTGACTCAATCTTTTATCCAACCCACGCAGCAACGCACCACCACCTGTTAAATATAAACCTCTGCGATAAATATCTGCAGCCAGTTCAGGCGGCGTTGTTTCCAGCGCTTTTAAAATAGCTTCTTCAATTTTAAAAATTGATTTATCTATTGCTTCAGCTACTTCCTGATAACTTACCATAATTTGTTTTGGAATACCGGTAACAAGATCACGTCCGTTCACAGGCATATCTTCCGGTGGATTATCCAAGTCTTTCATAGCTGCGCCAATCGTAATTTTGATTTGTTCTGAAGTACGTTCACCAATTAATAAACTATGATAGCGACGGAGTGCTTCCATAATATCAGCAGTAAATTCATCGCCCGCAATACGTATGCTTTGATCGCAAACAATACCGGCTAATGCAATAACAGTTATACCGGTTGTGCCGCCGCCTATATCAATAATCATATTGCCGACAGGCTCTTCCACATCAATACCAATTCCAAGCGCCGCTGACATTGGTTCGTGAATAAGATATACTTCTGTTGCGCCCGCTTGTTCAGCACTATCACGTACTGCACGTTTTTCAACTTCAGTAATACTTGATGGAATACAAATAACCATTCTCCAGCGCGGCGCAATCCATGGTTTTTTCGGATAGATCATTTTGATCATTTCCTTAATCATTAATTCAGCCGCATTAAAATCTGCAATAACGCCATCTTTTAATGGCCGAACCGTGCGAATGCTTTCATGCGTTTTCTCATGCATCATTAACGCACGTTTACCAACAGCTAAAACTTCTTTTGGGTTATTCCTGTTCAGTGCAACAATAGATGGCTCGTTTACTACTACTTCATCGTTATGTATTATCAGGGTATTTGCGGTGCCAAGATCAATCGCAATTTCCTGTGTGAAAAAATTAAAAAGTCCCATTATATAATTAGTTACTTATGTTTTTGTAATGCCGCAAAGGTGTACGAAATAATTTGAATTTACAAAGCGACTATCAAAGCTTTTTAAAGCGAATTTGTTAATGTGCAAAATGTGTGTTTATAAATCGAAAATTAAAAATTAAAAATTAAAAAAATAATCACTGGATTTGCTTAATCTTTAAACTCATATCCAATATCATTTCTAAAATACATTCCATCAAAATGAATATTCTTTAAAAAATTTTTTGAAAGCGTTGCTGCATAGGCAATATTTCTGCCAAAAGAAGTTACTGCTAATACACGTCCGCCATTGGAAACAATATCGCCATCATCATTCATTTTTGTTCCTGCCTGAAAGATTATTGAATCCTTAAATTCCTGAATTACCGAATCATCAAATCGAATAATTTTTCCTTTTTCATACTCGCCAGGATAGCCTTTACTAACTGCAACAATCGTAACGCAAGCGCTTTCATTAAATTCAATAACTGCATCTTTCAACGTATTATTATAAACCGATAAAAATAATTCCACCAGGTCGTTTTTTAAAAGCGGAATTACAACTTCAGTTTCAGGATCGCCCATGCGACAATTATATTCAATTACGAAAGGATCGCTGTCAACTTTAATCAAGCCAAAAAAAACAAAACCATTATAAATTATATTTTCTTTTTGCAATCCATTTATTGTTGGCTGAATAATTCTCTCTTCAATTTTTTGCATGAAATTATCGGTTAAAAAAGGCAGCGGACTTACACAACCCATTCCGCCTGTGTTTAAACCTGTATCGCCAACACCGATACGTTTATAATCTTTTGCATGCCCAATTATTTTATAATCTTTTCCATTCGTTAAAACAAAAACGCTCAATTCAATTCCAGCTAAAAATTCTTCTATTACCACTTTACTTGAAGCCTCGCCAAATTGCTGATGCAATATCATTTCATCAAAAGCATTTACTGCATCTTCATGCGTTTGCGCAATAATAACGCCTTTGCCTGCAGCCAAACCATCTGCTTTTAAAACAACTGGTAACGTGTGTTGCTGAATATATTTTTTTCCATTTTCAAAATTCTCCTTTGTAAACTCGGCATAAGCAGCAGTAGGAATATTATTGCGATGCATAAATTTCTTAGAAAAAGCTTTACTGCCTTCAAGCTGCGCACCGTTTGCTGATGGACCAATTACCATAATGTTTTTTGTTTGCGAATCATTTGATAAGAAATCGTAAATGCCTTTTACTAAAGGTTCTTCAGGTCCAACAACAATCATCTCAATATTATTTTCGATTGAATTTTTTTTGATGGCATCAAAATCATTTACACCAATGTTTATATTTTTTCCATATTGAGATGTGCCTGCATTACCGGGTGCAATAAATAAAGAATTGCAATGTTTACTTTGCGCAAGTTTCCATGCAAGAGCATGTTCTCTGCCGCCGCTGCCCAATAAAAGAATATTCATATTTAAATTAATGCGGCGAAGTAAAAGATTTTGTTTTAAAAATTATATTTCATTTTGCATTCTGATTAATCTAAAATGGCGAACGACTATTTTCAGTTTAAACAATTTTTAGTTAAGCAGGATAAATGTGCGATGAAAGTTTGTACAGATGCATGTTTGTTTGGAGCGTGGGCAGGAGAACAAATTAAAAATTCAAAGTTGAAAATTAAAAACGTTTTAGATGTTGGCACCGGAACAGGTTTGCTTTCTTTAATGCTTGCGCAAAAAAATTCAGAAGCATTTATTGATGCATTTGAAATTGATGAAGCGGCGGCAGAACAGGCAAAAGAAAACTTTGAAGTATCTGCATTTAGTGAAAGACTTTTTATTTATAATGATCCGATTAAGCAATTTGCAAAAACAACTAATAAAAAATATGATGTTATTATTTGCAATCCACCCTTTTATGAAAATGATTTGAAAAGCGAAAACAGAAAGCGCAATCTTGCTTTGCATAGCGATGCACTTAATTTAGAAGAATTAGTTTCTGTTATTCATTTATTGATAGCAGATGAAGGAAGTTTTTTTGTGTTATTACCTTTTCATCGCACAAAATACTTTGAAGACTTATTAGTAAAATATAAATTATTTATTCTGGAAAAAGTTTTAATTAAACAAACACCAAAGCATAATTATTTCAGAACAATGTTTTTGATTGATAGAAATGCAATTTCATCATATCAATCAGAAATTATATTATGAATAAAGAGAATGAATACTGTAGTAAGTTTAAAGAATTGCTAAAGGATTATTATTTAAATTTATAATAATAACAAATATCAAAGAATATTTATACGCTTATAACTTTCTCCTTACTTCGTAATCCGTACTTAGTATTTCGCACTTATTTATGTATCTCACTCGTAAAATGGAATTGTATATCCGGGTTGTTGGTGATTTCTGTATTTAAAAACCATTCGCTTTGCGCAAGATAAACAGGATGTTCATCTTTATCTGTTGCAGAATTTTGTTGTTTGAAACGCAAAAAATCATCGAGCTTTTTTTCATTATTACTCGTTAACCAACACGCTTTATAAAATGGCAATACACGAAACTCTGCAGCTGCGCCATATTCATGCAGTAAACGATATTGAATTACTTCAAACTGCAATTCGCCTACGCAACCAATAATTTTTTTATTGCCGCCGAATTGTGTGAATAATTGCGCAACACCTTCATCGGTTAATTGCGTGATTCCTTTTTCAAGTTGTTTTGTTTTCATTGGATCTTTATTTACCAGCTCTTTAAAAATTTCCGGTGAAAAAGATGGAATACCAGTAAAATAAAAATCTTCTCCTTCTGTAAGTGTATCACCAATTTTAAAATTCCCGGTATCAAACAACCCAACTACATCGCCGGGATAAGCATCTTCAATAATGTCTTTGTTTCTTGCTAAAAATGAATAAGGATTGCTGAAGCGAAAATCTTTTTTCAATCGTACATGATGATAATATGTGTTACGCTCGAACCTGCCACTGCAAATACGTATAAATGCAATACGATCTCTGTGGCGCGGATCGAGGTTTGCATGAATTTTAAAAATAAAGCCGCTTAATTTTTCTTCATCTACATCAATAACACGTTTGGTAGTTTCCCTGTCTTGTGGCTCAGGTGCAATTTTAATAAATGTGTCAAGCAATTCCTTCACACCAAAATTATTTATTGCACTTCCAAAAAATACAGGAGCCGTTTTTCCTGCGAGATAATCTTTAATATTCAACTGACCATAAACACCATCAATCAATTCAACATCTTCGCGCAAAGTTGATGCATCATTCTCTCCTATTTTTTCATCTAAAGTTTTAGTATTTAAATTTTCAATAATTAAACTACCTTCTTCAATTGCTTTTGTATTTGCAGTAAAGAGCAATAAACTTTTTGCATCAAGATTATATACGCCTTTAAAATCTTTACCGCTGTTTATCGGCCAAGTCATCGGGTGCAACTGGATCTTTAATTCCTTTTCAATTTCTTCCAGCAAATCAAAACGATTCTTACCATCACGATCCATTTTATTTATAAAAACAATTACCGGCGTATTGCGCATGCGGCAGACTTCCATCAATCTTCTCGTTTGTTCTTCAACGCCGTTCACGCTATCCACAACCAACACAACACTATCAACTGCAGTAAGCGTTCTGTAAGTATCTTCTGCAAAATCTTTGTGCCCGGGCGTATCTAATAAATTAATCAGAAAATCTTTATAGGCGAAAGTCATTACACTGGTAGCAACAGAAATTCCGCGCTGGCGTTCAATCTCCATAAAATCGCTCGTTGCATGTTTCTTGATCTTATTACTTTTAACGGCGCCGGCTGTTTGAATTGCGCCGCCAAACAATAAAAATTTTTCGGTAAGGGTTGTTTTACCGGCATCCGGGTGAGATATAATTGCAAATGTTCTTCTCCTGCTTATTTCTTTTGCGTACTTCATTTAGCGAATGGTTGATAGATAATAGTTCATGGGTTACTCATATATGTTTGCCAAGATCTATTATCATTTTGGGGCGCAAAGGTAAGGTTAGTAGAAATCTTTTAAATTAAAAGCAATGATATAATAACAATCGCAATGCTAAATAAACCTAATTGAAAATAAAATAAAATTCGGTTTACATTTTCAAGCTTAGAGCAACATTGCTGTTCTCTTTTTATATCGTCAGGAAGTTTTTGGAATTGATTTTCAAAACTTTCAAGTATTCTTCCAATTTTATATTTTTTTCTATAATTCTCGGATTCAGAAATCGCAATAACAATTCCACAAAAAGTAGAAAATAATAATATTATAACAGATGCCTTTACCCAACAAGTAAGTACTTCAGAAAATTTTTTATCCAATATTATTGAGATTAAAAATGCTAGAACTGAAGTTGATAAAACTATAAACAGATTTCGTGTATAAGATAATTGGTTTACATGAATATTTTGCCATTGCTTCAAATCATAAATTTTCTTATAATATTCTTTATCTCTCATTTATTTATAATAATGATGGAAATCGTCTTTAAATAATAATTCTAAAAAGGATTTTCTTCTTGACCAGGTCCTTCATCAAATTCACCATTATTCATCTTACTTCCTTTTTGAATAAACAAGCGCGCATTGTTATCGCCACCAGATTGCGAAGGCGGTGGATTTAAAGGTTTCCAATTACCTGTACTGGTAGGAAATGAAGTGCTGTTATCATCTTCCCATTCTTCAAATTTTTGTATATGCAGTAAGGCACGAAGCTTAATATTTTCGAGAGAACCATTACGATGCTTGGCAATTTTAATATGTGTTTCGCCGCGTGTGCTTTCACCATTCTCGTTGGCAAAAGTTTCATAATATTCAGGGCGATAAATAAACATAACCATATCTGCATCCTGCTCAATCGCACCTGATTCACGCAGATCACTTAACTGCGGCATCTTACTTTCTTTACGTGTTTCAACGGCACGACTTAACTGGCTGAGCGCAATTATCGGGATATTTAATTCTTTAGCGAGTGCTTTCAGGTTGCGCGAAATGTTACTGATCTCTTGTTCACGGTTTGCGCCACGATCACTTACTCCGCTCATCAATTGTAAATAATCAATTATTATCAAACCAACATTATGTTTATTTACAAGCCTGCGTGCTTTTGCGCGAAATTCAAATATGTTTAGTGCAGCTGTATCATCAATATAAATTGGTGCCTGCTCTAATTTTTTTATACCTTTTGTATGCAGTTGCTGATACTCGTAATCTTCTAATTTGCCGCGCGCAATTTTTTCAAGTGCAATTTCACTTTCTGCAGAAAGAATACGCTGCACCAATTGAGATGCGCTCATTTCAAGTGAAAAAAAAGCAACAGGTGTTCTTTTCTTTATATTAGGATTTAACGCCGCATTGCGCGCAAGATTTAAAGCCAGCGCAGTTTTACCAACAGAAGGTCTTGCTGCAAGTATAATTAAGTCTGTTGGCTGCCATCCGTATGTAACCCGGTCAAGACTTGCAAAACCACTTGGCACACCAGAAATATCTTCTTTACTTATACGCAGTTCATCAATGCGGTTAATTGCTTTTGCAAGTGCATTACCAATATCCTCATAATTTTTCTTTAAATAATTATTAGTGATATTAAACATTTTTGTTTCGCTGTCATCCAGCAAATCAAAAACATCAGTGCTGTCTTCATATGCATCGCCAATTATTTCTCCGCTGATACGTATTAATTCTCTTTGAATAAATTTTTGAAGAATGATGCGCGAATGTGCTTCAATATTCGCTGTTGATACAACGGCATTGGTTAGTTTGGTAATGTAATAAGGTCCGCCAATTTCATCAAGCTTTTCTTTTATTTTTAATTCCTCCACAACAGTCAGCATATCAATAGGCAAACTTTTTTGTGCAAGACTTTGAAAAGATCTAAAAATTTCCTGGTGTGCATCTACATAAAAACATTCGGGTTTTAATATTTCAATAATAGTATCAAAAGCACTTTTTTCCAGCATAACAGCACCCAATACAGCTTCTTCCAAATCTCTTGCCTGCGGCGGCACTTTGCCGTAAACCATCGTACTGAGGTCAATTGAACTTTTCCTGCGTGCACGGCGATCTTTATTCTGATTAACAATTTCCATTCAAATAAATTAAAGTAGTTAGTATTTTCTAAAATCACATTAAGGTTAAGCAATCGTTACAGGAATGTTTCCTTAATGTTACCGAATTTTCGGGCGACGAATGTAAAGACCTAAATTATAGATATAAGAAATTTTATAAGATTTAAATTTATTAAGTAAAAACGCACAACGTTATTAACATTATATAAAACGTTTACAAGAAGAATATTATTTGTTTTCAACAACTTTAAAAAAAAATTCAAAGAATAATTCGCACACTGTTCGTAATAAAAAAAAATTACTTACCTGCGCTGAATAATTTTATTCTTAAGCGCTTAAATTGAAACTATATTTTTGCAGGAATTGATATAGCATGAAGATTTCATACAATTGGCTTAATAAATATTTACCCGAAAAAATAAAACCAGAAAAATTATCTGAAATACTTACTTCAATTGGTCTTGAAGTTGAGTCGCTGGAGTTTTATGAAAATTTAAAAGGCAGTTTAAAAGATTTAATTGTTGGTAAAGTAATTACATGTGATCAACACCCAAATGCAGATAAATTAAAATTAACAACGGTTGATATTGGCAAAAAAGTTTTACAAATTGTATGCGGTGCACCAAATGTTGCTGTAGAACAAAAAGTAATTGTTGCACCAGTTGGCACTATAATCTATCCAATAAATAATGTGCCGGTAACAATGAAAGTTGCCAAAATAAGAGGCACTGAAAGTTTTGGAATGATTTGCGCCGAAGATGAAATTGGTTTAAGCGGCAATCATTCGGGAATTTATATTTTGCCTGATGATGCTAAAGTTGGTGATGCAGCTTCCAACTATTTCAATATTTATACTGATTGGATTTATGAAATTGGTTTAACGCCAAACCGCATGGATGCCATGAGCCATATTGGTGTGGCAAAAGATGTCTGTGCCTGGCTTTCTTATCATAATAATAAAATCATAAAACCACTGTTGCCTTTTACGAATGATAATAATTTAAAAGAAGGTAAAAGCAGTTTTGAAGTAATTATAGAAAACACAAATGATTGCAAACGATATTCAGGTTTATTTATAGAAAACGTAACTGTAAAGCAATCGCCTAATTGGTTACATAATTTTTTAACAACAATCGGACAAAGACCGATCAACAATATTGTTGACATTACAAATTTCATTTTGCACGAAACTGGTCAGCCATTGCACGCATTTGATGCAGATGCATTAACCTCGAAAAAAGTTGTAATAAAAAATCTGCAGGAAGGCACAGTTTTTAAAACGCTTGATGAAGTTGAACGAAAATTAAGCAGTAAAGATTTAATGATTTGTAATAATGATGAGCCGGTTTGTATTGCAGGAGTGTTTGGAGGAATTGGTAGCGGTGTAACCAACAACACAAAAAACATTTTTTTAGAAAGTGCTTGGTTCAGTTCGTCTTCAATAAGACAAACTTCTTTAAAACATGGATTAAGAACTGAAGCTGCAATAAGGTTTGAAAAAGGCGTTGACATTTCCGGAACTGTTACAGCTTTAAAAAGGGCAGCTTCATTAATTACAGAAATAACTGGCGGAAAAATTACATATGATATTATTGATGTTTATCCTTCAATAATCAAAAAGAAAAACATCACGCTTAAACACGATTATCTTAAAAAATTAAGTGGTAAATTTTATAAGCCATCTTCTGTAAAGAATATTCTTGCTGCACTTGATTTTGAAATAATAAATGAAACCGAAGATGCGTTAACGGTTGAAGCGCCATTAAGTAAAAATGATATTGCGTTGCCCGCAGATATTGTGGAAGAAATAGTTAGAATTGACGGACTTGATAATATTGAGATTTCAAGAACAATTACGATAACACCATCAAGACAAGACAGTGCACTTCGTGAACAATTAAAAGAAAAAATTGCTCAATTATTTATTGGATTAGGCTTTAATGAAATTGTTATCAATTCAATTACAAACAGTAAAAATTTTAATGATGAAACACTTTCTAACTCTGTAAGATTATTGAATAATCTAAGTGCAGACCTGGATATCATGCGCCCGACAATGTTAGAAACAGGTTTGGAAATTCTAGCTTATAATATTAATAGAAAACGTAACAATTTGCAGTTTTTTGAATTTGGAAAAACATATAATAAAATAAATGAAAAATATATTGAAGAAGAATTTATCTGCTGTTGGATAACTACAAAAAATGAAATTCAAAGCTGGAAACAAAAAACAGCGATTCCGGATTTTTTTACAATAAAAGGTATGATAAAAAGTTTGCTTGAAGCAGTAAATATTTCAAACATATCTTTTGTAGAATCTGAGAAAAAAGAAAGCGGTTTACAACAAAGCATTATTTCAAACAAAATTAATTTCGGCGAAATTATGAATGTTGATTCTTCTGTTTTAAAAAAGTTTGATATAGCGCAAAAAGTTTTTTTTGTTAAGTTAACATATGAAAAACTTTTATCTGCCTCAACACAACAAGAAATAGTTTTTAAAGAAATTGCTCAGCATCCTTCTGTGGAAAGAGATCTTGCTTTAATTGTAGATAAAAAAGTAAAGTATATTACTATTGAAAAGCTTCTTTTGTCTTTATCAATATCTTCTTTACAACAGTTTTCTTTGTTTGATATTTTTGAAGGTGATAAAATTGGTGCTGATAAAAAATCGCTTGCTATTAATTTTACATTCTTGAACAAAGACAAAACATTAACTGATGCCGATGTAAACGCAACCATGGAAGTAATAATTAAGCAATTTGAATATAATTTGAATGCGGAAATAAGGAAATAGTTTTAAAATTATTCAATGGAAGATTTAAGTGCTGAAATAAAAAAACTTCAAGAGAAATTATACATTTTGCTCAAGCAGCATAATCAATTAGAAAAAGAAAACCAGCATTTAAAAGATGGAGTTGAAAAATTAAAAGATCAGTTATTGCAAAAAGAAGAGTTTATTAATAATTCGCAACAAAAATCTTTAGCAGAACATATTACTATATTAAACAGCACTGAAGAAAAAAAAGATCTGGAACAAAAAATAGATTTTTATTTAAAAGATATTGAAAAATGTCTTTCCCTACTTAACGCTTAAAAAATGGATCAGCTAATACCGGCAAATATATTGATTGGAGATAGAAATTATCGTTTAAAAGTAAAATCGGATGAAGAAGAAAAGCTGCGTAAAACTGTTAAACTTATTAATGAAAAAATTGTAGAGTTTAAAACAAATTTTGCTGGTAAAGACATGCAGGATTATATAGCAATGGTACTAATATGGTTAGCTACTGAACAAACAGATCCCGAGTTTTCAGATTACAGAAACGAAGAATTAAAAAGTCAAATACAAAAATTACAGAAGCTTATTGAACAGGCTATAAAATAAAAAACTCCGTTGAAAACAACAGAGTTTTTATATTAGCCCCCGAAATATTTAATTAAGTTTTATAGTGTAATAGTTTGAGTAAGTCCAGTTTCCAGCATTATCTTCAAATCGCAGCAAGTAATACATTGTTGCATTTTTAGTATTTGAATCCTGTAAAGAATAGGTTTTAAGTGTTTGAGAATTATTTGTATTAATACCTTCTATTAAACAAAAAGTATTTACAGATGTACTTCCCATCAATTCAATTCGCTTGATATTGTTCTCGTAAGCCGTAGAAAAATTTACAATAACTCCAGCGCTTGAAACCTGTGTAATTTGCAAATTTTCTATTTCAATGTTTGAGCTTTTAAAAAAAACATTTTGGTTTGCGGCCCCAGGAGAACTAACTTCTTTCTTAGAACAAGACACTAAACATATTCCCGTTAAAAAAACAAATATTAACTTTTTCATTTTAAATTTATTTGTTTCCAGGTACGAACTAAAAACGGGTATTCAACAAAAGCCAAAACAAATGCCAACAGGAATTTTAATTTTTTTCAATTGATTTTCAAGTATTTAAAAAAAAAGATATTAATATTATTTCCCAAATCAGAACAGTTTTTTCCAAATTTGGAATTAAAAGAGTTTACAATTAATTTTTCCAGTTATTTAACTTCGCAGATCTTATTCAATTTATAATTCAAGAAATTTTAATAAAATCAATTAAATGAACTTAACAAACATAATAATCAGTATAATTTCTCTCCTACTTGGAATTATCTTAGGCAAAATCATTTTTGCAAAAAATACCAGGGAAAAAATCAAGGATGCAGATAACGAAGCAAAGCAAATCATTTCGTCCGCAGAATTAAAGGCAGAAACTTCTAAAAAGGAAAGGATTTTAGAAGCAAAAGAAAAATTTGTGCAGTTAAAAGCTGAGTTTGATAAAGAAGTATTGGAACGTAATAAAAAATTGAATGATGTTGAAAACAGAACAAAACAAAAAGAAATTTCTGTAAATCAAAAAGATGCTACTATTGAAAAAAATATAAAAGAAAATGAAACTATTAAAGAAAATTTAAACCGACAACTGGAAGTAGTAGCCCAAAAGAGAAATCAACTTGAAAAACATCAGGAAGAACATATAAAGCGATTGGAAAAAATTGCTGGTTTAACTGCCGAGGAAGCTAAATCTCAACTTATTGAAAGTTTGAAGCAAGAAGTTCAAAATCAGGCACTACAGTTACAACAGGAAGTAATTGAAGAAGCAAGACAAAAGGCAAATAAAGAAGCAAGGAAGATCATCATTCAATCTATACAACGCACAGCAGCCGAACAAACAATAGAAAATACCGTTACTATTTTTAATTTAGAAAGTGATGAAATTAAAGGTCAGATAATTGGCAGAGAAGGAAGAAATATTCGAAGTATTGAAGCTGCAACAGGCGTAGATCTGATTGTAGATGATACACCAGAAGCCATTGTGCTTTCATCTTTTGATCCTTTAAGACGAGAAATTGCACGCTTAAGTTTACAAAGGTTGGTTGCTGATGGAAGGATACATCCTGCACGCATAGAAGAAGTAGTTGAGAAAACGCGCAAACAACTTGAAGAACAGGTAATGGAAATTGGAGAGCGTACGGTAATAGAATTAGGCATTAATGGTTTGCATAAAGAGTTAGTACGTATTGTGGGAAAAATGCGTTTCCGTTCTTCATATGGACAAAATTTATTAATGCATAGCAGGGAAGTTGCTAATTTATGCGCAACAATGTCTGCAGAACTTGGTCTTAGTCCAAAGCTTGCAAAACGTGCAGGCTTATTGCATGATATTGGCAAAGTGCCTGATGAAGAAACTGAGTTAAGCCACGCATTATTAGGGGCAAAACTTGCAGAAAAATATGGAGAAAATCCTGCTGTTATAAATGCGATTGGCGCGCATCATGATGAGATGGAAATGCAATATATAATATCACCAATAGTGCAAAGTTGCGATGCTATAAGCGGCGCAAGACCTGGTGCACGCAGAGAAATTATGCAACAATATCTCCAACGCATTAAAGATTTGGAAACTTTGGCTATGAATTATAATGGAGTAGAAAAAGCATATGCAATACAAGCGGGTAGAGAATTACGAGTTATTGTTGAAGCAGAAAAAGTTACAGATACTGATAGTGATAAATTAAGTTTTGAAATTGCTCAAAAAATTCAGAATGAGATGACTTATCCTGGACAAATAAAAGTAACGGTAATCAGAGAAAAAAGAGCGGTCAATCTTGCACGATAATTTGTTTTTACTTAAAGTATAGTTTTATTTGGAAATTTTTTATGGTCAGGTTACCTTCGCAATCCTCAAAAAAAAGTGGTTATGAATTCGGCAATACAATTTGTTCACGAGCAGCTAACAAGTAAAAAGAAACATCCAAAGTTTAAGGCGGGTGATAATGTTACAGTAAATTATAGAATTATCGAAGGTGGTAAGGAGCGTATACAAAGCTTTCGTGGTGATGTTTTAAAGATACAGGGAACAAGTGCTACCTCTACTTTTACGGTTAGAAAAATATCAGATGGAATTGGAGTTGAAAGAGTATTTCCATTCTTTTCTCCAAATGTTGAATCTGTACTTTTGAACAAAGTAGGCAAAGTTAGACGCGCAAGATTATACTATTTAAGAAGCCGCAGTGGCAAGAGCGCAAGAATTAAAGAAAAGAGAATGTGATTCTTTTAAGGATTATAACACATCCCGCATCTGTTTTTTACCGTACATTTGTTTTCTAAATCTTATATATGAGTACACCTGGCATTTCTGAATGGGTTCTTATAATTCTTGCTGTTTTAATTTTATTTGGCGGAAGAAAAATTCCTGAATTTATGAAAGGTTTGGGAAAAGGTATTCGTGAGTTTAACGATGCAAAAAATAATGTGCGCAGAGAACTTGAAGACGGTATTAATGAAACACCTGCTCAATCTGCAAACAATAAAACGCAGGCAAAAGCCACTACACCTTCTACTACTTCAAACACACAGCCTTAGAATTAAAATAATAGCCTTTGTTTAGTTTTTCTTCTATCAAAGACTATCAATCTTTGTTATTAAATGGCAAAACAACCTGTAAAGAGGTTGTTTGTTATTATTTGCAAAGCATAAAAGCAAATAACCATCTTAATGCTTTTCTCGAAGTATATGAAGATGAAGTTTTAAAACAGGCAACACTACTTGACAGCCTTAGGAAATCTGGTAAAAAAACTGGTAAACTTCATGGAGTTATTATCGGTTTGAAAGATGTTATATCTTATAAATCTCACAAGCTTTCTGCATCATCAAAAATTCTTGAAAATTTTTATTCCGTTTACAACGCTACTGTTACCGAAAGATTACTAAAAGAAGAAGCAATAATTATAGGAAGGCAAAATTGTGATGAGTTTGCTATGGGTAGCAGCAATGAAAATTCTGCATTTGGCAATGTACTTAATGCAGTAGATTCTACACGTGTGCCTGGTGGTTCTTCCGGTGGTTCTGCAGTTTCTGTTCAGGCTAATCTTTGTATGATTAGTTTAGGAAGTGATACAGGTGGCTCTGTAAGACAACCTGCAGATTTTTGCGGTATTGTTGGTTTGAAACCATCTTATGGCAGAATCTCTCGTTATGGATTAATTGCTTATGCTTCATCTTTCGATCAAATTGGCATTTTTTCAAAAACTGTTGATGATGCCGCGTTGGTGCTTGAGGTAATTTCTGGCGCTGATAATTATGATAGTACTGCAATCCCCGGCACTTTTAATTATACAGCAATAAATAAGAGGCCTAAAGAAAGTAAATTTACAGTTGGATATTTTCCTTCTACTTTAGAACATCCAAATCTTGATATCGAAATTGCACGATCACAAAAAAAATTCATTAACGCCTTATCAAATCAAAATATAAACGTTAAGCCAATCGATTTTGATTTGCTTGAATACATTGTACCTGCTTATTACATTCTTACAACTGCTGAAGCATCAAGTAATCTTTCGAGATATGATGGCATTAGGTACGGGCAATCATTTGATACAACCGAACTTTCATATAAAATTAATTTAACACGCAGCAACTATTTCGGTAAAGAAGTTAAACGAAGAATTATGTTGGGCACTTTTGTTTTAAGCGAAGGTTACTATGATGCTTATGTTTCGCAGGCGCAAAAAATCAGGCGTATTCTTATCGAAAAAACAAAAGCAATATTTTCTGAAGTTGATGCAATTATTTCACCTGTTTCGCCTACAACAGCTTTTAAATTCAATCAAAAAAATACGGATCCTATAGAAATGTTTTTAGCAGATATTTTTACTGTATTCGCAAATCTTACTGGCATCCCAGCTATATCAATTCCGTTATTTAAACATTCGAATGGAATGCCTTTTGGTCTTCAGCTTATGGCTTCTCATGCGAATGAATTAACTTTGTTGCAACTTTCTAAAAAGCTTATTGAAATAAAGGAAAATTTAAATTGAACCAGGCGCAATATTATTGCTCCGAAAGATTTTACTCATGAAGAAAAAGCGGTTTAGTGATTTATTTTTTATCATCAATATATTTCGGATTTCCTTATTAATATTTTTGGTTTTCATAATATCCAGCTTTGCATATGCCGGATATATTTTTCATCCTTCTTCAAGTGATACCGATCACATTGACACTTCTCAAAAATTAAAAACATCATTGTCAACTATAGACAGCTCTAAATTATTTATTAGTTTTCTTGCCGCTGATAAAAATCAAACTGGTGCAAATTTTTCTGTTAATCCCGAAGCAAAAATATTTGTAGATGATTATATACGTAGCCATACATCTTATTTTAATAACATGAAGATTTGGGGTAAACCTTATTTTGATTTGTATGATCATATTTTAAGTTCTTATGGTATTCCTGTTCAGTTAAAATATTTGTCTGTAATAGAAAGTAGTTTAAGCAGCACTGCTATATCCTGGGCAGGTGCTGTTGGACCGTGGCAGATTATGACAGATGCAGCGCATCAATACGGTTTACGCACGGGTTATTATGATGACAGGTTTGATTATATAAAGAGCACTAATGTTGCTGCAAAAATTCTTAAGAGTTTGTATGCAGATTATAAAAATTGGCTTTTAGTAATTGCAGCATACAATTGCGGTGCCGCAAACGTAAACCGGGCAATTGCAAAAGCACACAGCAATAATTTTTGGAGAATTCAATATTATCTTCCGGAAGAAACACGCAACCATGTTAAAAAGTTTATTGCTACACATTATTATTTTGAAGGCAACGGCAGCGTTGCAACGATGACTGCAGATGAGGCGAAAAATTTTATTGTTAATGATAATACTAGTTCCAGTTCTTATGCTTTTGTTGCTGCAAATGCAACAACAATAAATATCTACGGTAAATATAATTCTGTTGTTATAGCAAATGCACTAATGATGGATATCACTTTATTTAATCAATTAAATCCGGATATTGATAACGTTCTTGCTAAAGGTGATATTTATCCTTTACGAATTCCTGCGGACAAAGCAGAATTATTTCAGGCGAAAAAAAATCAAATTTTAAAAGAAAGTGTAGAGGCATTCTTAAACTCCACAAACGCAGCAACCAATAAATAATCAGGTTAAAACTTTTTCTATTGCTGTTGCTTTAAGTTTACATTCTTCGTATTCACTTTCTGCATCAGCATAAATTGTAATTCCGCTGCCGACAAAATAGTTGAGATATTTATTTGTTTGATTATAGAAAATACTTCTTATCACAACATTAAAATCAAAATCTTTTTTTGGAGTAATATAGCCAACGCTCCCGGAAAACAAGCCGCGTTTTGATTTTTCATATTCATTTATTAACTGTAATACACGATATTTTGGTGCACCCGTCATAGAACCCATAGGAAAAGTTGCTTTAATAATTTCTGAAAATGAAATACATGTTCTTAACTTTCCACTAATAGTAGATATCATTTGATGAACCTGCGGAAAAGAATAAATTTCAAATAACTCATCTACAATTACAGAGCCTTCTTCACAAATTTTACTTAGGTCATTTCTAACTAAATCAACAATCATCACGTTTTCGCTTTTTTCTTTTTCACTATTATATAAATCATCTTTTTGCATTGAATCAATTGCGAAATCAGCATTTCTCGCCGCTGTACCTTTTACAGGTTGAGAAAAAATAGTTTGATCATGCTTTGATAAAAATCTTTCAGGGCTTGCACAAAGAAGATATTTATCATTTAATTTATAATAACATGAAAATGGTGAAGGTGAAATTTTTAGTAAGCTGATATATTTTTCAAGCGGATTAATATCTGCATCTTGAACAAAAAATTCCTGGCAAAAATTTATTTCATAACAATCGCCGCGAAGTAAATGCTTTTGTAGTTGCTCAACTGTTTCTAAATAATCTTTCTTTGTATATGTTGGACGTATTTTTTTATTGTGTTTTAATTCATCATATTTTATTATCTCAGTTTGCCTAATACTATCAAAAATATTTTGCGGATCTTCATTAAAATAAAATATTTCTATAAGATTTTTATTTAGCGTAATAACAATTGCCGGCTGAAATAAAAAAATATCCGGGAAATTTATTTTATCAGGTTTTGCTGACTGAACATTTTCAATTTCATCTTTAAGATCATAATTCAAATGTCCAAAAATCCAGTCATTACAATTATTACAAAACGCATCAAGTTGCTTTAAAACATTGCCTGCTGGTGAAAATATTTGTACTGCATCAACAGCTAAAAGGCAATCAAACGAATGATATTTATCTTTATAAAAATGACTATCCATAAAACAACAAATGCTAAACTGGTTCCCCCAGTTCAGCATTTGCATTTTAAAAGATTCAACATTTTCTACATAATAAGATGCCTGCTTTCTTTGCACAAATTATAATGGTTTAAAAATCGTCATCGTGCTCATCACCACCGTCTGAATCGTTGAACAAATCAAACTCTTTCATATCATCGTCAAATTTAAAATCATCTTCATCTTCAGTTTCAGCATCTTTCTTACCCGATTTTTTTCCTCTTGATTTTGGAATGTCAAATTCATCAAAATCAGGATCCCAGTTTTCTTCTTCTTCAGGTTTTTCCCATTCATCAACTGCCTCTTCTACATCTTCATCACTATCATCATCGGCATCTTCTTTTCCTTTTTTTATATTAGGAATATTCTTTGGTGATGCATTCTTTTTATCTCCTTCATCAAATACATCATCATCTTCTTCTTTTGATTTTTTTAACTGCGAAGAAGCCTTGCCCTTTTTGTTGTTTTCCTCAACGGGCTTTTGTACAGATTTTTTTTCTTTTTCAGATTTTGGTGCCATACTCAATTAAAATTAGCGTTGTAAAATTTAAACGAGTTTTTTAATCAGCAAAAAAAAGTTTTCAATTTAAATTTTTATTATTTGTTCTCTTTGCGGCCCGTTAGAAACGTAAGCAACAGGCGCTCTTACATATTGATTAATAAATTCTATATAATGCTGCATCTTCTCAGGTAATTTTTTTCCATTTTTTATATTGGTTGAATCGCATGCCCAACCATCAAAATATTTATACTTCGGGCTTATATCTGATTTCATTAACTGAAAAGGAACTTTATCAGTTTGCTCGCCATTAATATTATAGGTTGTACAAACATTAAGTTCTTTAAAAGAATCCAGCACATCAGCTTTTGTTATAATTATTTTTGTAACTCCATTAAGCATTACCGTATATTTCAAAGCAACTAAATCAATCCATCCGCAACGGCGCGGTCTGCCTGTAGTTGCACCAAATTCATTGCCAATTTTTCTTAAATTTTCTCCTGTCTCATTATTTAATTCTGTTGGAAAAGGTCCGCCACCAACCCTCGTGCAATATGCTTTGGTAACACCAAAAACTTCATTAATTTTTTGCGGCGCAACACCAAGCCCTGTACATACTCCCGCAGAAATAGTATTTGATGAAGTTACGTATGGAAAGGTTCCGAAATCAATATCCAGCATACTGCCTTGTGCACCTTCTGCTAAAACTTTTTTTCCATCATTTATTTTTTCATTAATGAAATATTCACCATTAACAATATTCAATGTGCGTAAAAATTCTATCGCTTCAAAAAATTCTTCTTCCCAATCACTTATATCATCTATAAAATGAAAATTATCTAATAGTTTCTGATGTTTTAAACGAAGCTTAATATATTGTGTTGTAAAGCCTTTACTCATTATATCACCAACGCGCAAAGCATTTCTTCCGGTTTTATCCATATAAGAAGGACCGATGCCTTTTAAAGTTGAACCTATTTTACTCTCTCCTTTTTGAAATTCTGATGCTTTATCTAAAGCTCTATGCGTTGGTACAATTAAATTAGTGCGTTCTGAAATAAATAAATGCTTTTTTACATCTATTCCGAAAGATGAAACAAGTTCGCATTCGCGCTTTAACGTTACAGGATCAAGCACTACGCCATTTCCAATTATATTAATTGTATTCTGATGAAAAATACCGGATGGTATTTGATGCAAAACAATTTTTTTATCATTTATATAAAGTGTATGTCCTGCATTTGGTCCGCCCTGAAAGCGTGCAATAATATCATATTGCGGCGCAAAATAATCAACAATTTTTCCTTTGCCTTCATCACCCCATTGCAATCCAAGAATTACATCAACCATTTATTTACTTTTAATAAGGAGCAAAAATAAAGGTTGAAGATTGAAGGAATAAATTTTATATTTTATTATTGTTTATAAAAATTTTTTGTAGTTATTAATGCGACTATTTTATACATTAAATATTTTATAAAAAGATAATTATCAAAATTTTCGACTTCTGAGTAATAAAAATTTTCAAAGCAATACTAAAAAATAAAAAGCAGCTTTTAAGCTGCTTTTTAAAAAATAGTTTCGTTATTAATTAATGAATAGTGGAATCTGCGCCCGGATTTTCACGCGCAGGAGTTTTTGGTACATCTCCAACATTAGTTACTTCAATATCAAATATTAAATTAGAAAATGCAGGTATATCACTGCCTTGCGGCGTACCACCATAACCTAACATTGCAGGTATTAAAAACTTGCCTTTTCCACCTTTACCAAAATAAGGAAGACATTCACTAAATCCTTGTATAGAACCGCGGGAACCTACAGGAATTTGTATCGGGTCTGTGTGTCCTTTGCTCGTATCCATATTTGTATCAAAAATTTTTCCGTTAGATAAATAACCCTTATACATTAAACTTGCCAGTTTTCCTGAATCAGCCTTTAAAGTTTGATCACCTGGATTATCTATAACAACATAAGCACCATTTTTAGTTTTTACACCTTTTAAGTTATGTTTTGTCATATAATTTTCAAGCGATTTGGTTTCAATATCTTTTTCCGTATCTATACTTTTCTGATAATCTGCTATCATATCTTTTTCATTAGGAAAAAGTTTTAGCAACTGCACTTTACATTTTATTATTTGCCCTTTTACAAACGTGGGGTTATAATCAGGAATCACACCCATGCTTTTCAGAGTGTCAATACTTATACTTACTTCTGCGCTGTCACCCTCGCTCATTAAAGGCATTATTTCCATAAAAGAATATTTTACCTGCTTGCCGGTATCAATGGCGCTGTAACCAGGTATTTTTCCGTACGTGCTGGAAAATATTGAATCACGATCGGCTAAAATATATTCCATATTAAACTTAGCAAACTCACCAGGTTTAGCTTTTACTGTTCCTTTATCTTTATAGATTTTATACATTAAGCCTGAAGGTGCTTTTTCATAATTTGTATTACAGGCAACCATACTTATTAAAAATAATGCGAAAATTGTTTTTTTCATTTCATGTTATTTAATCCCGCATGCACGGAATGTTTTTTGTAAAAGTTTTTATGTTAATTGTGTTTCGTATTGTTTTATTATTTCTTTAAATTTTTTTATATTCATTTCAACACTTTCTGAGCTTCTGCCACCAGCAGCATTTTTGTGTCCGCCACCTTCAAAATGCAGGCGTGCAAATTCGTTTACATCAAAATTTTCTTTACTTCTAAAACTCCATTTAAAAGATAATTTACGAGCCCTTCTGTATCGCCGGTTTGAATATCAAATTTTACTAAATCTTTTTTATTTATTGCCATTAACGCAGTATTGTACTCATATAGTACCTGCAGGTTATACAATAACGCGTTACCAATAAATCTCAACCTGTTCTCTAAAAAATTATCATAAATATTTTCATGAATAATACTGTGTTGAAGCCCGAGCGATTTTAAATGTGCCACCGCTTTATGTGTGTCTGCTGCTGTTATGGCAAAACGAAACGAGCCTGTATCAGTCATAATACCTGTATATATACAGGCAGCCATATCAAGATTAATGTTATCGCTGTATGGAGATTGCACAATAAAATCATACACCATTTCGCAGGTTGAGCTTTTAAAAATATTACTTACACCGTAATCAAAATGTTCTTCAACAGGTTTTTCATGATGATCAATCAAAACTTTTACGCATTTGGCACCTAGCAGAATCTGTTCCATTTTTTTTACGCGGTGCATGCTATTAAAATCCAGGCAAAAAAGCAACTCGGCATTATTAATAAGCTCTTTACTTTTCTCAGTATACATTTCATAATCTATAACTGCATTACAACCGGGCATCCAGTTTAAAAATCTTGCCCAGTTTGTAGGTGATACAACCGTTACAGAATGATCTAAAGATTTTAAAAAGTGAAACATAGCCAATGCCGAACCCATTGCGTCTCCATCAGGTTTCTGATGCATAGTAACAACAATTCTTCTTGGTATTTGTAATAAAGAATAAAGATGCTCTAAAGCCTGCATAAAGGCGGCAAAATTGCGGTTTTATGCGCATTCATTCAAATGAATTTTATTTTTTAAGATGATATTACAATGTGTTTTTATTTAACGACTTACTTTTGCGCCCAATTTAAAATTATGAGTAATCTAACTTTCACCATGATAAAGCCTGATGCAACCGCAAAAGCTTATACAGGCGCCATTATCGATCGTATTCTTAAAGCTGGTTTTAAAATTAAAGCTTTGAAGTGGACAAAACTTTCTGCTGAGAAAGCCGGTGCATTTTATGAAATACATAAAGAACGCCCTTTTTATAGCGAGCTTGTTGAATTTATGAGCAGTGGAAATATTGTTGCAGCCGTTCTTGAAAAAGAAAACGCTGTAGCTGATTTTAGAAAACTGATTGGTGCCACCAATCCGGCGCAGGCAGATGAAGGAACGATTCGTAAAGATTTTGCTGCTTCTGTTGGAGAAAATGCTGTGCATGGAAGTGACAGCGATGAGAATGCAAATATCGAGAGCAATTTTTTCTTTTCGCAGCTTGAGCATTTTTGATTGCGTTATTTTAAAACGCCATATAAACTTCCGCCTTTATTAAATAACCGTTCAATACTTTTTTCTGTTTGCGCATCTTTTTCAAGTGGTGGTGCGTGGTGTGGTTTAATGCGTGCATCAATTATAATATTTGTGCAGCCCCAATGTTTGTTCTCATAAAAACTATTTACACCATCAATATCATGCGAAGGATTGCAGCGCGTAAATGTTACCCATAAAAAATTACGCAGCGTTTCGGCGGTAAAATTTGCATCATCACAAATAATTATAAAAGGACAATCTACAATTGCTTCGGTATGTTGCTGAACTTGTTGTTTCAAAATCATTAATTCTTCAGCAGCATCTTTATAACTATTAAATTTTCTGGTTTGAATACAAAGAATGCCAGGCAAAATCAATTTTGCGTTTTGAACGGTTTGAATTTCTTTAAAACATTCCGGCACATCTGTACAAAGATTTCTTATATCATCACCATAAGCTGCAAACACAACTTTGCTGCCAGTATTTAAACCGGTGCCGGAATAATCCAATGTATCAATTGTTGTATTTGTGTAAAAATGAATATCTCTTTTCAGGTTAATTCTTTTTAGCAGATAAGTAAAAAACGCTTCAATGTTTCTGGCTGATATTTTATTTGTATCATCAGCCGTAATAAATAAAAATTTTGCAATACTTAATTGACCAGTTCCTAAAATATGATTAGCGATCGTTAATAATTCTGCGGGTTGTTTTGTTATATTGTAAGGCGTATATCTTTCACTTCCCACAGCTAATAATAAAGGATGAACGCCGGCTGCATCAACAGCATTGATTTCTTTTAAGCCGGGAATTTCTTTTGAAATCAAATCTCCAGTTATTTCATGAATCAAATCTCCAAATGCTGTGTCTTCCTGCGGTGGTCTTCCAACAACTGTAAAAGGCCAGATTGCATTTTTTTTTGCATACACTTTATGTACATGCATCAAAGGAAAATCATGCTTTAGACTATAATAACCAAGATGATCTCCAAATGGACCTTCCGATTTATTTTCGTTTTTGAAAACTTCTCCGGTAATTACAAAATCTGCGTCGGCGCTTATACAAAATCCATCTTTATAAAAATATCTGAATCGCCTGCCACCCAGCAACCCCGCAAACAGTAACTCACTAATTTCTTCCGGCAAAGGCATAACTGCTGCTAAAGTATGCGCCGGTGGTCCGCCCGCAAATACACTAACTTTTAAAGATTTATCTATTGCATTTGCTTTTGTTTGATGTACACCAATGCCACGATGAATTTGATAATGCAAACCGGCTTCTTTATTAATTAAATATTCATTGCCTGTAAGCTGAATGCGGTACATACCAACATTAGAATGTTGCGCACCCGGTTTGGAAATATCTTCTGTATAAACCTGCGGCAGCGTAATAAATGCGCCGCCGTCTTTTGGCCAATGTTTTATTAAAGGCAGATCGGTAATTTGAATTTCATTTTCAAGCACCGGTTTTGAAACAGGATTTTTTAACGGCAACGCCGATGTTGATGCAAGAATTGTTTTAATTGATTTAAAAGGTTGTCTTAAAGCTTTGCCCGGATTATTTTTTAACTGGATTAATTGCTGAATAAAGTGAAGACGATCTGAAAAAATAAGTTTGCTTCTTTCCAGCGTTCCAAAAATATTTGAAGCTGCACGAAATTTTGAACCTTTTACATTTTCAAACAATAAAGCAGGACCATTTGCTTCATGTACGCGCAAATGAATAGCTGCCATTTCAAGATTAGGATCAATCTCTTCTTTAATTCTTACAAGATGCCCTTTCTTTTCAAGGTGCAACAAGCAATCTTCTAATGAGCGGTAAAACATTAAATGCAAACATATAAAATCGTGAGAGTGAAAAGTGAAACTGATTTCGCTTCTAAAATTTTTAAAGACTAATGTACTTTTTTAGGGCAGTCGAGCGCATGTTTGTTATGCTTGGATGAACCTTGGAAAAAAGAATGACCAGGAAAGATATAAGTAAGCGTGATAACAGAAGTATAATAATTATCATCTTGATGTTGATTACCTCTTCCACTTCCTGAAGGAAAAGATGCGGAAGGATTAGTTTCATCACCCCGATAAGAAACATCAACAGCAAGCTGACCATGAGCTTTGAATAATTCATCCTGATCCGGATAAGTTTTACTTACGTCATCTAAATAATCAGTAAATAATAACCTTGAATTAAATTCAACACCAATCAAAAAATTTGGCGAAAGCTTATATTTTACACCAACACCAAAAGGATCTTCAAAATTTGTTAATGTATATATTTTTCTGTTTGGATAAATAGATAACCCTTCTCCTTCTGTACCTAATGGCTGCAAATAAACTTTTTGATTATTGTAATATGTATATGGATTATAATGATAAACGCCTATACCGGCAAAAATGTATGGTATTAGTTTATAGTCTTTATCGGGAGATAAAAAATAATATTCAAGACATAAAATGCCTTCGGTAATTTTTGATTTAAAATTGAGATTGCGTGCAGTAAACGCTATTTTTTTATCATCAGCTTGTACACTGCCGTAATTAAACCCTGCCAGTAAACCAAATTTATTTATGCGATAGGAAAGACTTACACCTGCTGTTGGTTCAGATTCATTAAAAGTATATGGTTTAGACTGCAGATCTCCACCATAATTCATCAGGCCGGCATTTACCTGCAAACCCAATTCCTGAGCTTGTATGTAGCTTTCTAAACAGATAAGAAATAAAATAAACAGTGCTAATGGAAGTTTTCTCAAAATAATTTAATCTGTTTATCACACTATAACGTTTAAACCTTGATTTTATTCCATTCGGAATTAATTTTTAGAAGCGTGATTTTTAAACTGCTAAATTATTTTGCAAGTTTTTATATTATGCAGTTTTATTATTAAATGCGTTTTGCAGCAAGCAACGATTCTCCGGCTGTATATGCTGCTGCACCAAGCATTAAAATATCTTTTATTAAGAATTGCCCGGGCATTGGAGATAAATAAGGAAACCCGTAACCCATTTGCCATATTGCAGCAGCGGGAGTAGATATTAAAAAAGACAGGGTAGTAATTGACATTATAATTACGCCTATGCTTCCTATTGCAGATACTTTTGCAGAGATGCGCTTTGATGCAATTAATATTCCTAAAATAATTTCAATTATACCAATAAATTTTGAAAAACCTTCAACACTTGTTATCTTATAACCCCAGGATAAAAACGGGCTGTTCATTACTAAAGGTTTAATACCTTCCGCTTCATAAGGTGTAAATTTTAAAAACCCAATCCATAGTAATATCACTACAAGTCCATAACGTATTATGCCTGCACCAAGCCTTTTTAAATTTGCAGCAGTTTCTGTATTCATAAAAATTTTTTAGGTTAAATATTTTTTTGCATTTTGTAAATCCTGCAAAGCTTGCGCCCTGCAGGATTTTGTTTCTGCTATTCAAACTCAATGCATACTATCCTTCATCATTTTATCATCCATCATTTTCATTTTTGTCATCTTTCCACTCATATCAACACACTCTCCATTCATCATCATTTTTTTACTTCCGTCTTTCATCATCATTGTACCATCTTTCATTACGGTGGTTCCGTTTTTCATTTTCATGTCTTCATTCATCATCATACTCTTGCCATCTTTCATCATCATCATATGATTGTTATCCATGTACACGCAATCTTTCATTTTATCCATCTTACTCATCTTATCCATTTTGTTATGCATCATGGTATCGTTTTGAGCAAAAAGGCAATAGCCAAAGCCGCTAAATATTACTAAACAAAGAATCTTTTTCATGTTATTTATTTTTTGTGTTTGATAAATTTTGCTTTTAATTTTTATAAATAAGAAGTATATAATTATAAAACAAAACTATTGCCATTACCGCCTGAAGATGTCACAGAAGTATAACAAAAGCGTACCTAAAAAATTTAATTAACTAAGAGAAAGCGGGTTTGTAGTTTTCATTT
>CAXSDU010000005.1:36909-58020 GCA_964236165.1 uncultured Parafilimonas sp.
AATAATATTTTTCTCATTGCATTTAGCCTGAAAAGTGTAATCATGCAATTCAAGAATTCTTTTTACGATGAGTAAACCAAGCCCTGAATTTGCCGGCTTTATTATATACGACGCACTTGTTTGGTTTGAAGTTAAATTAATCCAGTTGATCAGATCATCTGAAAGCAATACGCCGTAATTACTAAAATTTACAATAAGCACATCATCTTTTTTTTCAAGATTAATGCGAATATTTTCCCCATGCGGCGTGTACTTAATTGCATTATCAAATAAATTTTGCACTACGCGTTCCATCATTCTTATATCAGCATTTATCCACGACATATCTTCACATCCTTCGCATAACATTTGAATATTTTTTGCTGATGCAGCCTTTTCAGAACCAGTGTACATTTCTCTTAATATTTCCGAAAAAATAAATGCTTCTTTATTAGGTGTAAAATGAATTGATTCCATTCGCGACAACTCAAACAGATCATGAACCATTACTTCAATCTGCTGTAGTTTTTTATGAACGAGTTGCATAAACTCATCCATTTCCGGGCGATTTATTTCTCCCTGCTGTATTTTGGTTATTGCGGTTTCTGTATAGCCTTTTGCAACAGAAAGCGGCGTGCGCAGATCGTGCGAAATAGTTGCAATAAAGTTTTTTCTTTCCTGTTCTGTTTGTTTTAAACGGTCTATATTATAAGAAAGTAATGCAGCCATTTTATTAAATGAATCGGTAATGGGCGAAAACTCATTATGTTCATCCAAATTAAAACGCGCATTAAAATCACCTTTCATGTATATATTCAGTACAGCAATTATTTTTTTAAAATTTCGCTGTAACCGGTTTACATAAAAAAGACTTAGCATAATTGATAATATAATGATCACTGAAAATGCAGTAATAGCTAAACTTATTACATGGCTTCCAAATAAAAGATCAGTAGCCTTATTATATTCATTGCCACCAAGAATTACATAAATATATCCAAGTTTTTTACCCTTGTTATTAACTTCAGCAGCGGAAAATACTTTTTGTTTAGATGGATCTTTAGGATCAGGACCTTTTACATAATCTTCACCGTTTGATCGTATATGTTTTATTACGTTATCCAGCGGAATCATCCAAAGCTTTATTAATGAATCAGGCGCCTGGTAATACATAATCTTGCCCGTAGTATCTAAAAAATAAACTTCAATACTTGGGTTTAAAACCATCGCATTATAAAATACTGAATCTGCAATTTTTTTATTTATTCCTTCTTCTTCAAACGGTGAAGCAAATTTTGCAATATGAGTGGCGACATCTTTATCAATCAACTGTGTACTCGACTGATAAAATTCTTTTGTAGTGAGATAAGTTATCGCAATAAAAAGCAGGCTTAATACTGTAATAAGTAAAAAGATTAAAATACTTATTCTTTTAAAGAGATCTAATTTTCCTGTTGTCATTCTTTAAATCTGTAACCCACGCCCCAGGTTGTTAATATATACGAAGGTTGTTGAATGTTTGGCTCAATTTTCATGCGTAGCCTGTTTATGTGTGATGTTACTGTGTGTTCATAACCAGAAAAAGAATAACCCCAAATAATCTCCAGCAATTCCTGCCGGCTAAATGTTTTACCGCGATTTGCCGCAAGCAAATAAAGCAATTCAAACTCTTTAGAAGTAAGATCAAGCCGTTCTCCCTTTAAAGAAGCTTTCATTTTTTCTCTGTTAATATAAAGATCGTTTATCTCTATTTCATTAATAGTATCCGAAGCTGCAGTTATATTAGATTCTGCTCTTCTTAATATGGCTTTTACTCTTGCCAGCAGTTCCCGAATGCCAAAAGGCTTGGTAACATAATCATCTGCTCCTAATTCCAGAGCCAGCACTTTATCAATTTCTTCTGAACGTGAAGTAAGCATCATAACCGGCGTTGCAACATTTCGCTTACGCAGCATTTTGCATACCTCCATCCCATCCATTCCCGGCAACATTATATCGAGAATTATTAAATGAAAAATTTTTTCTGTTGTTTTTTGCAAAGCATCATTGCCATTATTAGAAACAGTAAGATCATACGCCGAATGATCAAAATTTAATTTAAGCAGATGAACAATTTCCGGATCATCTTCAACCAAAAGAATATGATGCATAAGCAAACTTATAGTTTGGCAGGTAATGTCTAACTAAATTTAATGTAAGCCAATTATATTTTTTACGTGTGTAAGCCATTTCAATATATAATCAAATAAATAGATTACGTTTTAACCCGAAAAACTAATTAATTATTACAAATATTCAGGTCTTTAAATGAAACTTTCAAAGTGCCGCGGCGATCTTTTGCAGCATCTTTTTTCATATAAAATGCAGCAGAGTTTGCTTTATTTTCGCTGAAGCAACGCGTTATATTTCTAACAATTAGTTGTAAAGGATTTTTATGATGCGCAAAAACAAGACATACGTCCCATGCACCTTTGCGTGCAAAGATCATATCAATAACAGCAGCGTCTTTTAACCAATCACCTTCTTTAATAAACAATAAATCACTTGCATTAGCAACCTGCCCAACATGCTTTTCACTGTTAAGAAAAATATACATCTCTGTCAGTACAACATCACTTATTTTTTTGTTTGAGTTCAATGCTCGAATATTTTTTCTAAAAGTATTCAATTTTTTTATTATGTACCTGTCTCAATTCAGCCTTTCCTACATCCGCTAATAAATTACTGAGCACTGCCCACATATCTTTTAAAAACAATGTTTCGCCGGGATTATTATTACTTTTTATAAATTGATAGCTTAGCCAGCTGTTCAACATCATACAAAACTGGTTAGAGAGATTTTCAAAATAATTTTTATCCTGGGTTGAATAAAAGCGCCTCTTGATGCATTAAATTTAAGCATAAATTTTATTTGCTTGCGCTGAAACATTAATAGCTCGCTGTGTTTTTCTGTAATAGATGGATAAGCTCTTAAAACTTCCAAAGTATCAAGATAGAAAAAAGAATATTGTTGCTGTAATGCATATATATTATTTACCAGTAATTCCACGTCTTTAAAAAGGGGTAAAACCTTAAATTCTGTAAGTAAGAGTTCCTGTTTTTTCTTAAGGTTTTTATATAATGATATTACTATTTCTTCTTTGTTTTTAAAATGATAAGCAAGATGCCCGACACTTACATATTGGATAATGATGAAGTGATTACTTTATTAGCAACCTATGTATTTCAATAAATAAAAGCGGAACACAATGAACACCTTAAAAGAAATGTCTTTAGTTCTCTAAAAATTTTGGCAAAAACTACCGGATGCAAATTTTCTAAATCCATTAGTAAGACATCTAATTTCACTGTCTGGTTTGAAAACATTATCAGTAAAAAATTCGGTTAATCAAGAATGATAACCTTACTTTTTTAAAAGAAATTCTTAAACTCCCTCATCAAATTAATATTACTTATCTGGCAATGCAGCAAAATTTATATCAGGTGTTTTAATATTTGGTGTTCTTTTAAAAACCGGGTTTGCATGAAGGTTGTTCTTTTCTTTAAAACCGCCGGTAAACATATAAAATTTGTTGTTTTCAACGCCGGCGCTATAATCGAACACAGGATGTTTTTCTTTACTTGCCGTAGAAGTTAATGTGCATTTATTTAATTCTATCCATGTTCCTGAAGTTGTGCAAATCCATTGATTGCCATAATCAGCTTTAAAATAATCATTGCCATTGGAACCAAAATTTTCAACAAAAGAATACAAACCTGATAAGAGTTTGCCGCCATTTTTTGATTGGTCCCATTCTGCAATTAATCGCCATTCTTTATTTTCAGGTGCAAAATAATATGCAGTATAAATTGTATGATCGCCTGCAGCCTTAGCACCAATCAATAACTTATATGTTTGTCCATTTTTCCATTTAAATACCAAATGACTGTGACCACCGCTGCCTTCATTACCAAAATCATCAGCATAAACATCTTTACCTTTCTTAATTAATTTAACGGCGTACTCAGCAGGAATTTTTTTTGGATTATTTGTGTTATAATTACTCCATATAGAAAATATAAATCGTTTTTCAGTTGGCGAATTTACCTGTACACCCATATAGCCACCATTAAAACCATTCGTCATATAATAAGCGTTTACTGCATTTACGCCAACAGGCACAGTTACTTCATTATAAAACCATGCAATTGCGCTATCTTTTGGATAATCATACCACAAATGTGTTGATGGCGCGCCGCGGTATTCACTTGTATTGCATTGAATATTTTGTGCACCGGAAGTAGTTAATATCAATGATTCAATATCAGGAAAATAATTACCTGTTTTATTTATTGCTGTTATTTGAATAAAATGATAGCCTGCATTTTTAATTTCAAAAGAACCTGCAGACACGTTATTATAATCTGAACTTTTATTAACTGGCATATCATAACTCTTAGCCGCGCTATCTAATTGCAATTTTAAGTTGCTGTTATTGATTGATTTTAATTTTAATGAAACATGTATTTCTCCTGCCTGTGATACATAAAAAAATATTCTGAAATATATACCTGCATTATTCCATCCTGTAATGCCTTGTTCAGAAATATATTCTGCAGACTGATCGCCAGATACCGGATAAGCATAACCGTTGCTGAAAATGCTGAGAACAACACTATCATCGTTATTTTTTACCGTAGGAATATCTGCAGCTTGTGTACAGGAAGAATGGATACAAACAAAACTTAATACTGTAATTAATATTTTAAAATGTTTTATACGCATAAAAAAAAATTTAAAATATTTTATAAAACAACTACTGAAACGTTTGCAATTTGCAAGATGATTTTGGCTTGCCGAAATAGTAACATCAACTTCTATTCATCTACCTGACCACGGCGTTTATCATACACATTGTTCCTGTAAATGCTAGTAATTATATTTTGAGGAAATCATTAGATATTAAGTATCTCATGTAAGATTATCTATGTGTAACAGGTAAAAGTTTTAAGTCAATTTCATAAGACCCTGGCACTTCAACCCTTAAAGGTATTCTTATGGAAAAATCATATAAGCCATCTTGAAATTTTCCTAAATAATGATCGTCTTCAGTGCCCTGATAATAAACTCCTGGCATTCCAACTGCCCAGGTAGAAGTGCTGTCTAAATGAATAAATTGAGTAGGAATTCTATAATACATATTGAACCCATTACCTAAAGAAGCTATTGGAAAAGGTACAACAGGATATTTTAAATACATAGCTGTATCTAAAGCTTTATAAGTATCCGGAGCATAATCCTGCAGATTTTGCAAAAAAGGTGGAACCGGATCTAATCCACTGTTTGGCCTTTTTTGTATTTCTCCGGCCGCAGGATTAAAAACTACACCATTTCTATCAGTCATTTTAACTATTATAATATTGGGCGTATCTGCAAATCTTGTTATGGTTTGAATAACATAAGGATTATTTGCGCCATTGAAATATCCGCCATTTGTAGCACTTGTAGGTGTGTTTGCAATAAGTCTTCCAAAACTAAAAGCGCCGATGCTGGGATCCTGATCGGTAAAAAGTGGCGGCGTTGATTCAATATCAATAGTAATAGCATTTTTAATTAACTGGGTGCCTGCTGTATTTGTTACCTGAATATCCAATGAATAATTACCGGCAGGTATATTTAATGTAGCGCTGTTAGAAGTTAAAACACCACTGGTAGCATTTAATTGAATCGGAGGCAAATCCTGCATTGTTCTTTTAGCAATGATTGATGCATAGGTTGTATCAGTTAAAGGATTATATGCTGTTGACCAAACGCCAACGGGATAAGTTTTCTGAAAAATATCATCTGCTATTTTTCCGGTTGAATCATAAATATGAACCCATTGAACGTTTAAAGGAATAGTGGAACCATCTGATACTAATGAGTTTGACGAAGCAATTTGGCCTTGCGGAACTAAAAATAATTTATTAGAGTACTGCATGGTAGGGCTGATAAAGCCATTAGCAATCTTTGTACAATTTGTATTTAAAAAAATTAATCCTGAAAGACAATAAATACTTATTAAATATTTAGAAATTTTCATTGTATATAGTTTGAATGAAATCGTTATTAATTTCTTGTTCCGTAAAAAAATAATGTAGTGCCAAAATTTATATTTCCGGTGCTTGTTGCCCCCGGCGTTAAAACATTTATTACACCATTTTGTGTATTAAGAAAAGATGTACTAACCAATGTTCTAATACCTGAAGAAGATGGCACATCTGCTGCTGTACTATCAGAAGCGTTAAGATTATAATGTTGCCATAATTGCGTAAAATATACAACCCGCGGCGCTGTTGAAACAACACTGGTATATCCCAAATTTCCATCTACAACCGGTTCATAAGAAACAATTGCACTATCGTGAGCAAGTTCAGTGGAATAAATGGTTCCTACTCCTGTTAAATTTTGCGGTGTTGTTACTGTTTTAATTAAATACATTGATAAAGAATCTGCAGTATTATTAATATTATTTTTTAAATAATAAATTAAAGAATCAAGACCGAATTTGGCATACTGATCAACATTAAATTGCAAAAAAATTGTTCTTTCCTGAAGATAATTTTCAATTGATTTGTTTGAGAGTGCAAAAAAAGTAGTGCCCTGTTCGTTTATTTTATCTTTCAATCCTGCAGCATCTATTAGTTGTACCAGCGTATCGAACTGCTGAAATTTTGTAAGCACATCGTATGTACTTGTGGTTTTATAAACATTTACATCTTGTATAGTGCCGCCTGTTATGTAATCTTTTGAGCATGCTGCAAAAACCATAACAATTGCTGTGTACAGAACAATATTTTTAATCTTTATTTCTTTACTCATTGTTTTATTTTTTATATACTAAATAATGACTGGTTATTTGCCGGCATGAAAAGTCCACCATGGATTTTGTACCAATAAATTATCATACGGAAATAAGGTGCTTAAATCCAAAGGCCAGTAATAACCTTTGTTTGCAGCAGTAACTCTGTCTGCCGGATAGCCAATATACTCTAACCAGTTTTGCGTATATTCTGTTCTTATTAAATCGTAATACCATTGTCCTTCACCAATCAATTCTCTTCCACGTTCTTCCACTACTTCATCAACCATGTCGTATTGATTTGTGGGATTGTTATAAGTACTTATGCCGGCACGATTCTCTGTAAACGAAAGATCATGTGCTGCACCGTTTAAATCTCCTTTATAAGCAAGTGCTTCAGCATCTAACAAATAAATATCTGAAAGTCTTATTAAAACAAGATCGTTATTTATATATGGATAAGAATTTGTGCCTGGATTCTGATAAGCGAAATTGGTATATTTTAAAAGCATGTAACCATCAGGATCGCCGCTTGAAGAATTTTGAAAAGAAAATATTTTTTTAAAACGCAGATCTGTTGAAGTATCATATAAAGTGCCGTTATCTACCAGTCCACCTTCCGGTGCAATCCAGCAACTGTTTCTTATATTATTTACAATACTTCCTTTTAAGAAAGCACCAAAACAATTAAAATTAGCTTCTGCATTATTTACTGAATTACCATCACCTACTGTGTATTGCTTAATAAAATTCGGATCATTATAATTATACAACATAGGCAATTCAAATATGCTTTCATTTGAAGACATGCCTTTCCAGATATTTGTATAAGTTCCCATTGGTTCAAGTGTATAACCACCATTATTTATAACCTGCTGGCAATAATAATGTGCGCTATCATAATTATGCTGCCACTCATATATATGTGCCATTAATGCTTCTACACTTCCTTTATTTGCACGAATGGTTTTTGCGGGATTTCCACCTTCATAAATTAAACTTGTGCGGGCTATTCGTAAATCTGTAAGGCAACTGTCTAATACATTTTTCTCAGGTGTTCTTGCTAACGGTGGAACGTTACCATAATCAACATCGTCGTATGTTTTTGAAACATACACAGGATCTCCCCAAATTCTTACCATATAAAAATAAGCGTAGGCTCTTATAAAATATGCTTCTGCTATGTATGCATTTTGTTGCCGCGGATTTTGAAAATCAGCAGCGGGCATAACCGGTACATTTTGCAACACTAAATTGCAGATAGCAATTAATGAATAAAATCTTGACCAATCCTGCAAAGCACTGGTCCAGTATGGAACGTAAGAAAAATTATAAGGAGGATTATTTGCAGCCGGCAAACCATAATTAAGAAATACATCATCGCCTGCATAACTAAACGTGCTCGTCGTCATATCACCAAAAATGAAATAAGAAGATTCATTCAGATCAACACCGTTGTTATTTGTTGCACGCAGGCATGAACGCAATTGACCATACATAGCGGTAGATGCTTCTTCAACATTTGCCTGCGAAGTCCAGAACTTTTCGCTATAAGTAGCATTTATTGGTGATGTGTATATATCCTTATGGCAGGAAGTTGTACCTGCAACAACAAAAATTATTATTGCAGAAAACTGTAAGTATTTTATGATTGATAATTTCATTGTAAAAGTTTTTGAGAAGTGAATCATCATTTATAAGATTAAAAATTTACATCAAAACCCACAGTATAAACTCTCGGCTGCGGATAAAGAGATCCTGTATAATCTCCAAACTGATCTACTGCTTCAGGATCTGGCATTGTATTGTTCTTGTTTTTAAGAATTAAAACATTCGTGGCTAATACATAAGCATTAATACGTTTTACTTTAAGCCTTTCACTTATTGTATGTGGAAGTGTATAATTAAGTGTAACAAATTTTACTTTTAAAAAACTTCCATCTACATTAAAAAGTGTGGTAAAAGGAAAGTATTGATAGAAATATGATGCATATGGATTTATTGCAGGAAATGATGCAGCATAATTTGGATCTTTTGCATTTTCAGGCGTCCAGTAATTAATGCCATTCAAATCTGGTAAGCGTGATGATGCGAAACCTGTAAGACCATGTTCAAAAGCATTATCAAATTGTTGTTGTTTAAAAGTATTTACGACTGTTCTTTTCCATGTAAAAATGGCCGAGACTGTTAAGCTGAAATTTTTATATGTAAAATCATTTGTAAATCCACCAGTGAATTTTGGATTAGGATTACCTGTAGCTATTCTGTCTCCATATTGATCACCATTATCTTCATCACTCCAAACATCACCATCTCCATTTGCATCTTTCCATTTAGGATAACCTGCCAATATTGGATTGTAGCCTTTAAAATAAGTATTTGAATTTCCTGTAACCGGGTTAAACGGAACCTGGCTTTGATTATTATAAACGCCCTGATACTGCATTTGAAACATTTCATACACAGGTTCACCAACCTGGTATAATCTTGAAATGCCATAATAATCATCCATAACAAAAGTCCGGTTATTATCAGGCAGTCTTGCAATTGTATTTTTATCAAAACTTAAAACAAAAGTTGTATGCCATTGCAAATTGCTGTGCGTTGGAAGATTATTTGTATTAAGCGTTAAATCAATTCCCCTGTTATCAACCCATAAATCTGAAGCATTAAAATTTACACTTTGATAACCGGTAAAAAATGGTAATCCTAAATCAAAAAAATCATTGGTAGTAAGCTTATCATAGAAGTCGGCTACCAAATTAACACGGCTGCCAAATAAATTCATTTCAACGCCTAAATCTTTTTGTTTTGTTTTAGACCAGCTAAGATTATTTTTTGTTAATCCATTTGTGTAAGATGGAAGTATTTGCTGGTTGCCATCATACGTTCCGGGAACTACATATGAATTATACGGCGCATAAAAATTAGGTGCATTTTCACCTGCTTCACCATAACTGAATCTTAGTTTAAAAAGACTTACAACAGATTTCAGGTTCTGCATAAATTTTTCATCTGAAACTATCCAACCAACACCTCCTGCAGGAAAATAACCCCACTTATTATTCGGACCAAAACGTGATGATGCATCTCCGCGGTAAGAACCATACAAAAGATACTTGCTGTTATAATCATATTGCAACTGGCCGATTACAGAGAGTAAACCATCTTTTAAATAATCAGAACTGGCAGTAATATCAGATTGTGGTATTCCGCTAACAACTTGTATATCGTTTGTAGGTGTATTAGTACCTTTTGCTACAATAGTGCTTGATACATTACTGTTGTATTGTTGGGATACAAGCACATTAAGATGATGTGTATTGTTATTGCGTGTATTGAAAGCTTTTAAATAACTAAGTGTATTAAAAATTAAGTAAGTAGAATAAACGGTTCTGTCAGCTTCAGCCTGAGATTCAGAAGTGAATTGCTGATTATCTGATAAATCTCCTAAATTATATGCAACAGCAGCGGCACTGGAAGGAAGAAAATAATCCCTGTTTTGCTGATGAATATTTGCTGAACCTTGTAATGTATATTTTAAACCCGGCAAAATATTATAATTAGTAGTAAGAGATGCGCTATAATTATCATCAATGTTTCTGTTGCGTATAGAATTTCCAAGCGCTAAAAAATTTGAAGAATCAAATCCATTTACACGATAAAAAGAACTGGGTTGATAAGAGCCGTCAAAAGGCGTGTTTTGCTGATCGTTGCTGTATTTTTCGCCTCGTTGCCTGTCTTCTTTAACTAGGCCAATAATAAGCTGGCTATTTAGTTTTGGGCTAATGGTAAAACCAAAATTTCCTCTTAAAGAATATCGCTGATAGCCAGTGTTTTTTATAATCCCCTGTTCATCATAATAATTCATGCTTAAACGATAATTAACTATATCCGAAGCGGCAGACATTGTTGCATCTACATTTCTTATTTGTCCGGTTCTGTAAAACAAGCCTTGCCAGTCTGTAGCGTTATTAAAAGAAGGATTTAAGCTGTCTGATAAAATTTGAGGAATTGCTGCAAGCTGATCCGGCGATGTAGCGTATGCTTTTAAAATATTTACTTTTTGTTCCCGCTCGGCAGCGCCGGTTAAGGTTGGCAATAACTCGGGGCGTTGTTCAACACCTTCATAAACATTCACATCAAAAGACGGTGTTTTAGATGTACCTTTTTTGGTAGTGATATATATAACACCGTTTGCGCCGCGAGATCCCCAGGCTGCTGTTGCCGCAGCATCTTTTTGTATTTGTACATCCTGAATATCATTAATATTTATGCCTGCTAAAAAATTAGTACCGGTTGCGTCTAAAGTATTATTACTAATATCGCTGGGATCAATAGGAATACCATCAATAACATACAAAGGTCCGCTTAATGCCTGTGCCTGCTGCACATTTTGATTGCTTCCAATTTGTGTATTCACCTTAGAATTTCCGCGTACTACTGTAGTGGGGGCTACGCCTGGTTCTCCGCTAGTTATTTGAACATTAACACCTGCAACACGCCCCTGAAGAAGTTGATCAACACTGGCAACCGGTTTATTTTCTATGTCTTTACTAATTATGCCGGAGATAGCCGCAACAGTAGTTCGTTTAGATTGTTGCTGTACTCCAACCACCACAACATCATTAAGGTTATGATTTTTGTTGTCTTCTTTTAATGTAATAGTAAAAGTGGTTTTGCCTGCTATGTTTTGTTTTTGCGTACTATAACCAACGTAAATAAATTCAACAGTGCCGGCAGCATTTTTTATCGTTAATGTAAAATAACCTTTATCATCAGTTAAGGTTCCGCCTTTAGTACCAATTTCTTTAACCGTTACATTTTCTAAAGGCTTACCATCTTCTCCGTTAACTACGCCACTTATAGAAATATTTTGCTGACCCATAACATAATAAGTGCTTAGCATTGTTACAAAAAAGAAAAGCAGGCGTAATATGTTTTTCATGTAATTTATTTTGATGATTTGTTAACTGTTATTCTTTATAAAGCTTAGAAATGCTTTGTTAAAAAATGAAAGTAGAGAATTAACTTATTGAAAACAGATGCAAACGTTTGCGTATTTTTTAAACAGAAGCAGAAGTGAAGTGATCAAATTTTACCTGAATGCTTTTTAATCTAAACAGAGGTAAATGAAATTCAATATTTTAATTTGGATAAACGATGATTGTTAGGAAAAGGTTTATTAATTTATAATTTATGTATTATTGAAACTATAAATAATGTTATAACTATTAAAAAATAAGAAAGCAATAATTAGCAGATAAAAATAATTTTAAACTGCCTGGTTTTTTTCAACAATATCAAGTACAACTGCAGAGAATTTTTCATCATTTTTAATAAGCAGTTTCAGCAATTGAATTTGGTTGGCAGCTCTGTAAAAATTATGACCTTCATAAGCGCTGCCATAATAAACATCATTGTTTAAATAATCAGAAAGAAAACGCAATGCCTGCATATAGATCATAAATTTTCCTGCATATACAAAACTGTTTAATTCTACTTCGGTTAATTCATCACACATTTCACTTAAATAACCTTCTGCAAGCGCAACAAAAAATTCTTCACGAATATGAATTTTAGAAATATTTTTTTCATCTTCATTTACACACGGCGTACAAGTTCTTATCATATCGCCCACATCACTTATAAAATATCCCGGCATTAAAGTATCAAGATCAATTACGCAAATACCTTTTTCATCGTTATTAAAAAGCACATTGCTGATTTTTGTATCATGATGTGTAACCCTGCATTTAAATGCCGGAGAAGATTTTATTTTCTCAAATGCATCAACAATATTTTTCTCACTTTCTAAATATTCTATTAATACTTGTGCTTTTGTTATGCGCTCTTTTATACCAAATTCTTTGGCGTGTAAAAAATCTTTATAGCGCAAAGAAATATTATGAAAATCAGGCAAGGTAATTTTAAGATTATTTACAGAAAACTTATTAAGCAGTTTTGTTAATTCGCCGAATTTTTTTGCGGCTTCATACGTTTGATCTGCATTTTCTGCAACATCAATCGTATGCGAATTTTTTATAAAAGGATACATTCTGTAACATCCTTCATCCTGCATAAAAATCAGGTCTTCGCCGGTAAGTGTTTTGCGCGGTGTAAGAAAAAAATAACCTGAATGATGCAAAGAAAGATAGCCTGATATTAAATGATTATTTTCAGAAATATATTCAGGATGCTTGAAGATTTTGGTGTTAACTTTTTGCAGAATATAGCTTATGTCACCATCATTAATTTTAAATGTATCGTTTATTAATCCATTTCCAAAAGGAACGGCAATAGTCTCAGCACTGCATCCATAAGCAAGTAATACTTCTTTGATCATACTATTTGTATATATCAAACTTAATTAAGAAATGTTGCTAAATTTTATGCAAACGTTTGTTGAAATTTAAACACATTCTCTATTTGCTTAATAAGCTTTATGAATATGATAATGTTAGATTATTCTTTCGGCTAAGCAATAAAACCCTCTACAGTTTAATCTTTGAAAAATAAAATTACAATGGATCATATAAACGGAATAATTACATTTATGTTTTGCATTTATATTTTTTTGCGCTTCAATTTTAAACAAAATAAAAGAATGCGCATGCGTGAAAGTGAAAAATAAAATGTACAGTGAAATACAAAACCCAAATAAATTAAACCGGCCAACATATTGGCTTACGCGCTTTGTTATTCTTCGTTTGTTAGGATTGATTTATGCTGTTGCTTTTCTTGTATTGATTAATGAAATTGTTCCGCTCATTGGTTCAGATGGATTGCTTCCTGTTGGAATTTATTTAAAACAAATAAGCGATGCAATAAGTTCAACCGATGGCTTCGTACAACTCCCTTCTATTTTTTGGTTTAATCATTCTGATACTGCATTACTTACTGTTGCATGGATTGGATTTTTATTATCATGCATTGTTGTTGCAGGTTATACAAACGCATTAATGCTTGCTGTGCTTTGGTTTCTTTATATGTCCTTCGTGCACGTTGGGCAAGATTGGTATGGATACGGATGGGAAATACAACTTACAGAAACAGGTTTTCTTGCCATTTTTCTTTGCCCGTTAATTGATATGCGCCCGTTTCCAAAGCATGCGCCGCCATTTCAAATTATTGTTTTGTTTCGATGGTTGATATTTCGAATCATGCTTGGTTCAGGATTGATAAAATTACGCGGTGATATTAGCTGGCGCAACGGCACTGCACTTTATTATCATTTCGAAACACAACCAATACCTGGTCCTTTAAGTCGCTGGTTTCATTTTTTACCACGCTCTGTTTTAAGGATGGGCGTTTGGTTTAATTTTCTTGCAGAACTCGTTGCGCCTTTATTTGTTTTTTGGCCACGTATTGCACGTCATGTTGCAGGTGTGGTAATTGTTTTATTTCAAATAACTATTATACTTAGTGGTAATCTTTCATTTTTAAACTGGCTTAGTATACTTCCTGCACTTGCTTGTTTTGATGATGGCTTTTGGTCAAAACTGTTACCAAATGCACTTGTTAACAAAGCAAAAATTGCTTTAGTAAATGCAGTACCATCTCGCGCTATGTCGACTGCGGCGTGGGTTGTAACACTTATCGTTGGAATGCTGAGCATACAGCCCGTGTTCAATATGCTGTCTTCAAAACAAATAATGAATACTTCGTTTGATCCATTGGATCTTGTAAATACTTATGGCGCATTTGGCAGTGTGGGGGAAGAACGTTTGAATGTTGTGTTTGAAGGAACGATGGATGAGAACCCGAATGATAGTGATGACTGGAAGCCATATATCTATAAAGGTTTGCCTGTTGAGCTTGATAAACGTCCTCCGCAAATTGCGCCGTATCAATTGCATTTGGATTGGCAAATGTGGTTTGCTGCTATGTCTTCTGCAGATCAATATCCGTGGACATTAAATCTTGTATGGAAACTTTTACATAACGACCCGAACGCTGTAAATCTTTTTGCAAAAAACCCTTTTCCCGGCAAACCACCAACATATATTCGCGCTGTTTTATATCGCTATAATTTTGCAAAGGCCGGCAATGCAAAAGGGCTTTGGTGGAATCGTGAGCGTGTTGGTGATCTTTGGCTTCCTGCAATGTCTGTCAATGATCCGCGACTGCTCAATTTTTTAAAACATGCAGGATGGATGCATTAATTTCTAAACGTGAATGCTATAAAATTTAAAGAACTTTCTACTTATTATTTGTAAAGTAATCAATTTTTTACAGCTGAACCTTGCCTGTATAAAAGCTATCACTCACATCATGTTCATCATTGCTTAAAAAACCCATCCACGTTTCGGCTGCATAACCTTGCAGCATGGTAGCATTCAATATCGCTTCACAATTTTTACGAAAGCCTGCATGTAAAGTATATACAGCCTGTTGCAATGCTTCAACATAAGCAACTAAAATTATTGTATCGTTCTCTGATGCTGTTCCGGTATCGCTGTTATTAGCAAAACTGAAAAAAATATTGCTGTCAATCATTGGTGCAGCTGCTGCATGTTCAGGCGGCGGCAATTTTCCTCTTGATATAAATGTTTGCGGATAACTTATATGCATATCTGGATAATTTCCTGTTAATGCATAATTCATTAAAGCGCTGGTTGCCCTGTTATAGCCATTGCCGGTACTGCCATACGCAGGAAAAGTTTTATTAAAAAAGCCGGTGCCGGTAAATGCTTTTGTAAAGCGGTTGCAGATCCTGATCTTTTCAAGCTGCGCAATTCTTAAATTAGTAGGTTTATATTTTACAGTTGATGTGCTGGTGCGCAAAATATTTTGCCCGTTGCGAATGTAGCCGGTTACAGGACCTACACTTCCGGTAAAAGCGCCTAAGATGCCATTGTTGGTTGTTGCCATGGTTTTGAATATTGGATGTTTAAAATAAACCTTGCTGTGTTGGTTAATACAGTTGGTTTGGTATTACTATAATACGCTGAAATTGCTTTTAATATTGTATTGCTGCAAAAAATAATCGTTATATAAACGGTAGTTGTTCGGTCAATTACATCGAACAACTATCGAACAACTAACGAATAAGTATCGAAGAAATTACGAAGTTGTTATTACTAATTATTTATAAGAAAAATTAAGACATCCGCTATTGTTTTTGTTGTTAGAATTCTACTTAAATATTATACAAACTTAAGAAGTGTTTTATCTTGCGCGCATCATAAATGCAATTGATGGATATTGATAAGCTCTTAAAAACACAAAAGCTGGTAAAATTTTTGTAATTAGCAACTCATTTTATAAACTAAACAAATATATCGTGAAAATCAAACTTACTTTAATGATTGGTGCCACAGTGATCTTACTTATCCCAAGCTGTATCAGCACCAAAAAATATCAATCTTTGCAGCAAGATTATAATTCTTTACAGGGACGTTTAAATGCTGTTGGACAGGAAAATGATAAATGTAAAAGTGATCTTGGTGCATGCAATGTAAAAGTTGCAGGCTTGCAGGATCAAATAAGAGCAGAACAGGCGCATGTGCAAGCGTTGCAGTCTTCGTTGGATAAATGTCTTACTTCTACCAGTTCTGGTAATACTAATATTTCCAAGCTAATAGATGAAATAAATTCTTCCAATAAATACATTCAGCAATTGGTAAATTCCAAGAACAAAAGCGATTCTTTAAACATGGTTTTAACCAACAACCTTACAAGATCATTAAGTAAGGAAGAAATGCAGGATGTGGACGTGCAAGTATTGAAAGGAGTAGTATATATTTCTTTAGCAGATAATCTGCTGTATAAATCCGGCAGCTATGATATCTCTGATAAGGCAGGTGAAACGTTATCAAAGATTGCAAAGATTATTACTGATTATAAAGATTTTGAAGTGCTGATTGAAGGTAATACAGATAACATTCCTATTTCAAAACCTAACATTCGTAATAACTGGGATTTAAGCGCACTAAGAGCTTCTTCTGTTGTGCAGGCATTACAGAATAGTTTTGGTGTAGATCCTAAACGCCTTACAGCCGGCGGACGCGGAGAATACAACCCTATTGCCAGCAACGATACTGAAGATGGAAAAATGAAGAACAGACGTACGCAAATTATCATTACTCCAAAGCTTGACCAGTTTATGGAGTTGATAAATAAAGCGCCAGCCTCTGATTCTACTACCACAAATCAATAGAGAATTTTTATTGATTTTATAATAAAGCAAGGCTTTAAAAAGCCCTGCTTTATTTTTATGTTTTATACAGACAATATGTTTGGAAATAATAATAAATAATGCGCCGGAAAATAATTTATATATATAATCCAATATCCGGCACTAAAGGAAAAAACCCTTTTCTTAAAAAAATAGAAACAGCAACCAAAGAAAAAAATCTGCATTTTGAATTTGTTACAGCCAATCCTAAAGGCAATTATAAAATACTGAAAGAAAAAATTGAACAGGAAAAAATTACAGATGTTGTTATTGTTGGGGGAGATGGAACCATAAACCAGGTTACAGGCGCGTTACGTAATTGCAATATAAAGTTCGGTATTATACCTGCCGGTAGCGGCAATGGACTTGCTTATACCGCAGGCATTCCTAAAAATACAAACCGTGCGCTACATATGATTTTTAATGAAAGTGCAAAAAAAACGGATGCCTTTTTAGTAAATAATTATTATGCCTGCATGCTAAGCGGGTTAGGCTTTGATGCAGCAGTTGCATATAAATTTGCAACGCATCCAAAACGTGGTTTAATAACATATATTCAGCAAACTTTTCTGCATTTTTTAAAAGCACACACTTATCATTTTGAAATTATTATTGATGATCATTCTTTTTTTACAGATGCATATCTTATAAGCATTGCAAACAGTAACCAGTTTGGCAACAATGTAACCATTGCACCAAAAGCTAAGCTGAACGATGGTTTACTTGATATTGTAATTGTACAAAAAATGAATAAAGCAAAATTGGCGCTTGAAATATTAAAACAAATAAGCGGCAATAACAAATTGCAACTCTATGCTAATGATAATTCAAAAAAAGCTGTTTTGTATTTTCAAACGGCTGCATTAACTATTAAAAATATTAAACTTGCTCCTTTACATATAGATGGAGATCCTTATAAAACTGCTGATGAATTTAAAATTGAAATATTAAAGGATAGTTTTGATCTCGTGCGTCCGTAAATAAAAAATGTTTTCACTTTTTACAATTGGTTATATTTTTCGTCTATTCATAAAATTACACATTACGCATTAACAAATTTCATTCTTATTTGCTTAGAACATAAAGTGAAAATATGAGCGTATTTGCAGCCATAAGAACTATCCGCTGGCAAAAAAATATTTATGCAGCATTAATACAATACCTGCTGCTGGCGATGTTATTTTATACGCTTTGCCGAATTGGTTTCTATCTTTTTAATACTACTTATTTTCCTGGTATTACTGTTAGTATTTTTTTGCATTTACTCACCGGCGGGTTGGTGTTTGATCTTTCCGGCGTATTATACAGCAATGCACTTTTTATTTTATTAATGATTATTCCACATCCTTATCGCTACAATACTGCTTATAAAAAGATTTTAAAATGGTTATTTATAATTGTTAATGCAGTAGCTATTGCTACTAATGTTATTGATTTTATTTATTATCGTGTTACACTTGCAAGAACAACACTCAGCATCTTTTCTCAATTTCAACACGAACAAAATATAGGTATACTATTTCTTCATTTTTTTATCACTTACTGGTATCTTGTTTTACTTTTTTTTGTGTTGGTTTGGTGTCTTAAAAAATTGTATGAAAAAATAGATTACGAAGGTCCCCAAATAAAAAATGTATTTGCACGCTACACAATATGCATAGCACTTTTGCCTTTATTCATAATATTTTTTGTAGCAGGTGTGCGCGGCGGTTTTGCGCATAGCACACGTCCGATAACGTTAAGCAATGCACCTGAATATAGTGTAAAGCCGCAGTATGCTTCTATTGTGCTCAATACACCTTTTGCGCTTATCCGCACTGCTACAACAGAAGTAATTAAAAAAGTAAATTACTTTTCTTCAGATGAAGCAGCGAACAAAATGTTTACACCTTTGCATGTACCTTCTGATACGGCTTCATTCAAACCAGATAATGTAGTAATTTTTATACTGGAAAGTTTTTCAAAAGAATTTGTAAGTACTTATAATAAAGATTTAGGTAATAACTATACCGGCTACACACCATTTCTTGATTCACTGATTGCAAAAAGTCGTGTTTATCAATATTCATTTGCCAACGGTCATAAATCCATTGAAGCAATGCCTTCAGTACTTTGCAGTATTCCTTCTTTGCAGGTACCATATATACTCTCGCAGTATTCTGGTGATAAAGTAAATAGTCTTCCATCTTTACTAAAAGACAAAGGTTATTATTCTGCATTTTTTCATGGTGCTGCTAATGGATCAATGGGTTTTTTAGCTTTCTCAAAAACTGTAGGCTTCGATGATTATTTTGGCAAAACAGAATATAACAATGACAAAGATTATGATGGCATCTGGGGTATATGGGATGAACCTTTTTTGCAATTCTTCGCTGATAAAATGAACACTTTTCATCAGCCATTTTTAACTACGGTGTTTACTGTTTCTTCGCATGATCCTTTTAAATTACCTAGACAATACGACAGTGTATTTAAAGGCGGTCCATTGTCTGTACAGCGAACGATACAATATTCAGATAACGCCATTCGACTTTTTTTTCAAAAAGCATCAAAGATGCCGTGGTTTAAAAATACATTGTTTGTTTTCACGGCAGATCATGTAGCATTTCAATCTCAATACAGCAAATATCATTCAGTTCCCGGCACATCATCTATTCCTATTTTCTTTTATAAGCCTGAAAAAAATTGGTCATTTTTTAAACCGGAAATGATTAATCAAATGGATATTATGCCTACTGTTTTGGGTTACATGCATTATGATAAACCTTATATAGCTTTTGGAAGAGATGTTTTTAAAGAAGATAAAACACCTTACGCTATAAATTATCTTAATAATACTTATAATTTTTTTTATAACGATTACTTACTGGAGTTTAACAACGATAAAGCAGTTGGACTTTATAATTACAAACAGGATTTTATACAGCAGTATAATTTATTAGGCAAATTACCTGATACAGCTAAAATTATAACGAATAAATTGCAGGCATTTATTCAGCAATATAACAATAGGATTGTTGATGATAATCTTACAACTGATGGAAGTCTGCTGCAAAAAGTTGCAAAAATTAAATAATGTTGAAATGAATTTAGATAATACATTTTTTGTTCTGAAGAAAAATCTTATCATGCTTGTTTATGTATTTATATTATCTTATTCTATCTTCAATTACACTAACATCTGCTTAAAACATATCTTTACTTGTAGTAAATTTTATTTAGCTCTTATTTATTAAATATTACAGTTAAGATTAATTGCAAAAAAAGAGTTTATTATTAATAGATAAAAATTAATCAATTGCTTAAAACCTTATATGAATTACAAAGTATATTTTGAGAATAACAAAGCGAGCAAGTGCGAAGCTGTAAAAGAAATAAATGACATTGCTAATTATGCAATGATAAATAATGTTCGTATTATTAAATCACTTGTTGTAAATGCATCGAGCGAAAAAGATGCATTAAACGTTGCGGATAGACTTGCTGAAAAATTTAAACCTGTATAAATTTTTTTTTGTAGTTCTTGTTAACTATACAGATTGCTTTTTATTTCCTTAACATATATCTGCTATCTATATAAAAGCAGCAATAAAAAAGCTCCGTTCAAAAATGAACAGAGCTTATTATGAAAAACCCCCTAAATCAATTAGCTTTTACAGTTAAGTAAGGTGAATAAATCCAGTTACCATTGTTGTCTTTAAAACGCAACATGTAATACATTGTGTTGCCTTTTAAATTCGAATCATCGAAAGCATAATTCTTTTTTACAGAAGAATTACCCGCAACATCAACAGCCTGTGTTGTACAAAAAGTATTTGGTGATGCACTGCTCATTAATTCTATCCGGTTAATGTTGTTTTCAAAAGCAGTAGAAAAATTTACAGTTATATTATTAGTTGCCGTTGGTACGGCTACCATATTTTCTACTGTAACATCAGCACTTTTAAAGAATATGTTTTGGTTGGCGGCCCCTGTTGGCGCTGAAACATTTTTTGTACAAGACGTAATAGATATACCCGCTAAAATAAGGGATACGGTCTCGAAACGCTGCCAGGTTTTTACCGATCCTGTCCACCCGAAGGAAAGAATAGAATAGATACGGCGGCGTAAACCCTGCGCACGATCACGGAT
>CAXSDU010000005.1:58030-66844 GCA_964236165.1 uncultured Parafilimonas sp.
ATACCCGCTAAAATAATTACTAGAAGCTTTTTCATTTTTTAATTGTTTGCAGTTTTCTTAGAGAGAGAGTAAAAACGGGTACAGCCATATTGCCAAATCAAATGCCAATGGGTGTGCATCAACCTAACCTGTTGATATTAAATGGTTTTGCTTTTTTTAAAAACGTTCTTTTTTCCTATTATGGAACAAAATTTTACTAAATAAAGAAAATGATAAGCTTTATTGTTGCGTTTATCTTTTTTATTGAAAGAGGTTATTTCTTGTAAGCTTTTTTGATATCGTGGGTTTATAATAGCTTACAATTAATGATTAGCAAGGCAATGTTTTTAATAAGTATAAGTGATATAAATACCAAGAAGCTTGAGATAAGTAAACAATGTTCACATCGTTTACTTAATAATATACGGATTGTATAATTAGTTTTGGATTCTCTTTATAAAAAAAAGTTTACTTATTTTTTTCTGCCTGCAATTTTTTTAATAGCTTTTTTAGGAGCAGCTTTTTTTGCTTTTTTAATAGATGCTTTAGATTTATTTACAACCTTAGCACTCTTTTTTACTGACTTCTTTTTTGCCGTTTTTTTCTTATGTGTTATTTGTTGAATTTTTGACTTTACAGATGTCATTGCATTGCCGGCTATTTCAATTAAATGATCTTTACCTTCTATTATTTCATCTTTAATGTGGCTTGCTTGTACTCCAACTTTCTCTAATAATGTTTGATCTTTAGCAGGTTTTTTTTTGATTGCTTTTGCCATTTTAATATTTTTCTAAATGTAATAAAAAGAAGCAGTCACGTTCAATTTTTTCGGAAATTTTTCTGCTAAACCAACGAACAGAAAATAATCAATAATGAATAAAAATTATGAGTGATATTAATTTATCAGGTTTTTAATTCCTGTAATTTTTTTTTCGCTGAGGCAACGCTTTTTCCTTTTCAACCAGTTTATTATAGTGATAAAGCGTATAAATTTTTTATGTATGCGGCTACGGAAAAAAATTGTTTTGGTAATGTTTTTAGTTGTGATCATTTGCGTTTTTTCTTACGCATATTATGTATGGAATAAACCTGCCAGAGACGTTGCAACAGAATTAGGAATAAGAATTACAGCAACTGCAATGTTTGATTCTTTTACCAATAATGAGCGAGCTGCAAATATTTCATTTCTAAATAAAACAATCGAAGTAACTGGTAACGTAACAGAAGTAAAATTCAACCAGTCTGGTAAAACAGTAATATATCTTAAATCTGCTGATCCAATGTTTGGTGTTAACTGTACGTTCAAACAAAATCCCGGCAAAATTTCAAAAGGCGAAAATATTATTTTCAAGGGTATTTGTACGGGCTATTTAAGTGATGTTATTCTTAACGAAGGCATATTAATTAGTGATTTGAAATAAATTTAAAGTAAGCAATTTATGGTGGTTAAAAAAGGTTTTTGCATTGGTGTTTTATTTTTTTTGTATATTTTTTTTGAAGGATGTCTTTATACAAAAGCTGATCAGCAATATCCATCATCAGGTGACTGTGATACTACCAATGTTCGGTATAGTGTTGAAATAAAAGAAATACTTGATGCGAACTGTAAATCGTGCCACAATGGTACATCATCTATAAGCGGTATTGATCTGTACGACCATTCAACAATTGCCGTATTTGCATTAGACAGGCAGTTTACTTATGGTACTTTATTATCTGCAGTAACGCATATAGGCGGCGCAGCGCCTATGCCTGAAAATGCGCCTATACTTCAAGATTGTGATATAAATAAAATTGCAGCATGGGTTAACACAGGCGCTCCTGATAATTAAATATTAAAAATGAAAAAAATTATTATCCTTTTTATTACTGTTTTCTTTTTTGTATTAAGCAGTTTTTGTCAGAATTATTTAACGCGTAATGCTAATGTATCTATTTACTCTCATACAATGCTTGAAGATATAAAAGCGCAGAATAATGAAGGCGTAAGTGTGCTGAATTCTCAAACAGGTGAAATGGAATTTAAAGTTGCAATTAAGAGTTTCCATTTCGCCAAAACAGCAATGGAAGAGCATTTTAATAATGATGATTACATGGCTTCTGAAAAATTTCCTAAAGCGAGCTTTACAGGAAAAATATCAAACATATCTGTTGTAAATTTTTTAAAAGATGGAGCTTACAATATATCTGTAAACGGAAATCTTACTATACGCGATGTAACAAAAAGTGTAACAGCAAGTGGAACTATAACAGTAAAAGATGGTAAAGCAACTATTGCATCAACCCTTACAATAAAAAGAAAAGATTATAATGTTATTGGCGAATCCTTTGTACAGAAAAAAATTGCTGACGAAATTCAAATCTCTGTTAACTGTGATTACGAAAAACAATAATTTCTATGAAAAAATATCAACTGCTTTTTTTGAGTATAATTGTTTGTATGCAAGCTATAAGTCAAAATGTAAATCTTGATTCTATGCTTGATATGCAAACCAAAACAAAAGATAAAAATAAAGCACAATATGTTGAAGCTACTTTTACAACTTCCCGCCTTGTAGATGGACACACTGTTGAAACAACGCAGGCAGGTGTTCTTGACCTTAAAATATCGCACAGGTTTGGGCAACTTAACCAGGGCTTTTATAATATGTTTGGGTTTGATGTTGCTTCAATACGCATTGGTGTTGATTATGGAATTACAAACAGGTTTACAGTTGGTGCGGGAAGAAGCTCGTTCGAAAAACAGTATGATGGTTTTTTAAAATATAGGTTGCTTTGGCAATCAGAAGACGGAAAAAAAATGCCCGTTTCTCTTACACTTTTATCTTCCGTAATGCTTGAAACAGATACGTTAGCGTTAAAAACAGAAAAGAAAATTTCTGTAAGCCCAAGTACAGCAAATAAATTTTCGTATGCATACCAGGTTTTATTAGCAAGAAAATTCAATTCCAGATTTTCATTACAATTAGTGCCAACATTAATTCATGAAAATATTGTTGATAGTTCTTTTAATTCGAATGATATTTTTGCTGTTGGCGCAGGCGCGAAAATTAAGGTAACACCGAAATCAAATATTAATATTGAATATTATTATGTACTTCTTGGCAGCAAATTACCAGGCACTTATAATACATTTTCCATAGGCTATGAAATTGAAACGGCCGGTCATGTTTTTCAATTGCATTTTACCAATTCAACAGGTATGACGGAAAGAAGTTTTATTGCTGAAAACACCGGGCGCTGGAGTAAAGGCGATATTCATTTTGGATTTAATATCTCCCGCGTCTTCACAATTAAAAAACCGAAAGATCTAAAAATGTAAGTGTTTTACAATGCCAACTATCTTATATTTTAATTTAATTCATCGTTATTTCAACTCAACTAAAAATAACTTAAACATTCATCCACCATATTTTTACTGCCGATAAAAACCGGTGTGCGCTGATGTAAATCGGTTGGCTGCACATCAACAGTTCTTATAGAACCATTACTCGCTTTACCTTCTGCAACTTCAATAATAAATGCAAAAGGGTTGCACTCATACATTAGGCGCAGTTTACCATCTGGTCGCTTGCCTGTACCGGGATACATAAAAATGCCGCCTTTAATTAATGTACGATGTAAATCTGCAACCATACTTCCTATATAGCGGTTTGTGTAAGGTCCGCCATTATTTTCTGTTTTCTTTTGACAGCATGTTATATAATCCTGTATAGGTTTATCATACTTAAAAAAATTACCATGATTAACTGAATAAATTTTTCCATCCGGCGGGCATTTTATATCAGGATGACTTAAACAAAATTCACCAATTTCAGGATCAAGAGTAAAGCCGTTTACACCTCTGCGAGTTGCATATACCAGCATGGTTGATGAACCGTAAACAATATAACCTGCTGCAACTTGTGCAACACCAGGTTGCAAAAAATCATTCTTGTCGCATGGCTTTCCTTTTTTACTTATGCGTTTATAAATACCGAAGATAGTTCCAACAGAAATATTTGTATCAATGTTGGCACTGCCATCCAGCGGGTCAAACATTACAACATATTTGCTTTGATTACTCATCTCATCATCAAACACAACAATATCATCTAACTCTTCACTGCCAATACCTGCGCAACTGACTCCGTGTTTTAAAACGCCTATCATTTGGTTGTTTGCATACACATCCATTTTTTTTACATCTTCGCCCTGCACATTTACTTCGCCCGTTTCACCGAGCATATCAACCAAACCAATTTTATTAACTTCAGCATTTATACGTTTTGCAGCAAGCCCAATATCGCGCAGTAATGCACTAAGTTCACCGGTAGCATTTGGTATATTTCTAAAAGCATGAATCGTAAATTCATCCAGCGTTAATATGCGCCTGTTTACAGCCATAGCAATCGTTTGTTGCAAATGTAGTGAATGGCAAATAGTTGATGGTTCATGGTTAATAGTATTCGCAACAATTATCTTTGCGCACTTTAATAAACAACATGAAGGTTTTTAAATTTGGTGGTGCCAGTGTAAACAGCATTGAACGCATTCAAAATGTAAAAAATATTCTTTCGTTATATAAAGATGAAAAGCTGGTTGTAATTATTTCTGCAATGGGCAAAACAACCAATGCGCTTGAAAAAGTTGCTGAAGCTTTTTACGCAGGTAATAAAGAAGAAGCTTTACAATTATTCAATGCAATAAAGAAGCAGCATTTAACTACGGCAAAATATTTATTGGTTACACATTACAATGCATGTTACGAACATTTAAATAATTTTTTTACTGAAGTTGAGTGGCTGTTGCATGATAAGCCTGTGCGTGAATATGATTACTATTATGATCAAATTGTTCCGGCTGGTGAATTATTAAGTACAAGTATTGTAAGTTTTTATTTGAATGAAAGCGGCGTTATAAATAAGTGGATTGATGTGCGTGATATAATTCGTACAGATGATAATTTCCGCGATGCAAATGTTGACTGGAATTATACAGCTAAAAAAATTAATGAACTTACTGAGCAATTAACGTTGAACGTTGAACAGTTAACTGTAAACATACTTCTGACGCAAGGTTTTATTGGCAGCACAGATGAAAATGAAAGCACAACGCTTGGTCGCGAAGGCAGCGATTTTACTGCATCCATTTTTGCCAATCTTTTAAATGCAGAAAGTCAAACAATTTGGAAAGATGTAGAAGGTGTAATGAGCGCTGACCCAAAACAATTTGCAGATGCACAATTATTGCCTGAATTAAGTTTTGATGAAGTAATTGAAATGGCTTATTACGGTGCACAGGTTATTCATCCAAAAACAATAAAACCTTTGCAGAATAAAGGCATACCGTTAATTGTAAAATGTTTTTTAGATGCATCATTACCAGGAACAATCATTTCAAAAAAGCAAATAAAAAATCTTCCGCCTGTTATTATTATCAAACAAAAACAAGTACTAATACATTTAAACAGTCTTGATTTTTCTTTTGTAGAAGGCAAGCCAATAATTGAATTATATAAAATATTAAGTGATTTAAACATCAAGCCTAATCTTATACAAACCGGCGCAATAAGTTTACAGTTATGTTTGGATGATCGCACTGAAAAAATTGAACAACTTGCAACATCATGCAGTAAATTTTTTGATGTGCAGGTTGAAAAAGATTTATTACTCTTAACCATTCGTCATTTTAATAATGACTTGCTTTTGAAAATGACAAACGATAAGCAAACAATATTAAAACAACAAACACGCGAAACAGTACAGATTGTATTTAAATAATCTGTACTGTTATAAAGGTTACGAATTTATTAATCAAAAAGCGCGGACTGCTCTTACATGAATTGTAAAACTTTTATCATCATGAAACTTAAAGCCACCGCCAAATTCCTGATCGTAGGCATTATTTTTACCATACTCAGATGATGTCCAATAATTGGTAGCCTCAAGACCGGGAACTTTATTCTTATGTAAGTATAGTTGATTCAATTCTCCGTTTGAAGGTAAAAACCAATCTGTAAAACCTCCACCCGCATAATTAGCGCATAATATAGCGGCATAACTTCCTTGACCCTGAGCATTCACAATTTTTTGAGTATTTGAAGCTCCCTTACCGATTGCTGTTGCCAATGCATTCGTTTTTACATAAGCACCATTATACCAGGAGATACCTGTACTTTGATCTGTTTTTGCTGCAATTAATCCGTGTTTTTTTGTTGCATCAATATAAAATATTATTCCGCCGCCATAACTTTCGCCTATATGAAACGTTTGTTGTACTTCATTACTAACAGATGCGGTTGATATTGAATTAAGCCTGGCATTTTCTTTTGTACATGATATTATACTTACAGCCAGAATAAGAAAAATTACATTAATCGTTTTCATTTGTTTGGTTTTATATTATAAATTTTAAAATTAAGCGGGTAACGAGGTCGGATTAATACATAGGATAAAGAATAGTAAAACTAATGTAATTAATCGTTGAAAAATATATAGTGGTAACTACTTCAACTTTATTTTTTGCAAAATGCCAAATCATTTTATTGTTTGATTATCGCTTTAAAGTTTTAGTGTAATAGATATAATAGCAACAATAAATAATACTAAAATTGAAACCACATGAAACGTTTAGGTAATAAAAGATTTATAATTTGATAATATTTTACCTGCAAGTACATTTGCGCAATATGGGGAATTAGCTCAGTTGGCTAGAGCGTTTGCATGGCATGCAAAAGGTCACCGGTTCGAGCCCGGTATTCTCCACTAATAATGAATTATTAAAAGGTTTTTCGCTTTCCATTTAAAATTATTTTAAAGAAGCTGACAAAACGAAACAAGCTATTGTCATTAATAACAAACAATCAGTCTAGTATACTGTAAACCAATTTAAAATAATATTACTTGGTTGCAATTGTATCGCTATAACTAATCTATTTTATTGCGATGTGAAAGTGACTTTTTATCTGGAAAAAATAAGCTTATAGTTGGATGGTTCGCTTTATTTGAAACGCTTTTTAAATCCCGGGTTTCGGTTGTCACGATTATCTCTGCCGATATTTCTATTGCGGTTATCGCGATTGTCTCTGCCATTGTTATTGTCCCTGCCGTTATTATTATTGCGACTCCGATTATCTCTATTATTGTTATTATTATTTCTACCGCCGAAATTTTGCCTGCGGTTATTGCTGTTGCTTCTATAATCATCACCTTCAAAAGGTGCATTCCGGTGTTTTATATATGGAGTATTACTAAATTCAAGTTCGCCTCCTGTAATATTATTTAATTCGCTGCGAATAGCATCATCATGCACTAATTCTTTATGCCAGTTACTATAAGCAAGCTTCATATAATAAGCAATAGCATTTGCAAAACCCGATTTTTTTTCAGGATTGGTTTCTTTTAAAGCCTTATCAATTACTACTTCAAGATTTTTACCCAAATGTGAATACTTTGGATGACTTTTAGGATAAGGCAGCGGCTCTGGCTTTGCTTTATATGTTTCTTTTTTTGGAATGGGATAAGGGCTATCAACATCCAGTTTAAAATCGCTTATAAAAAAAAGGTGATCCCACAGTTTATGCCTGAAATCTTCAACATTTTTAAGATGAGGATTTAAAACTCCCATCAACTCTATTACAACCTGTGCTTGTTGTTGTCTTTCTGTTTTATCTTCAATAGCAAGAAGATATTCCACCATTTTTTGAATGTGGCGGCCATATTCACGCATACTTAAATGATTGCGTATAGTATTATATTCCATCAAAATAAAAGGATTCAAGTTACAAATGTATGTTTTTGATTGTATAATTGCTTAATTAAAAATTAAGTAACTATATAGGGGTTGGGACAAGCGGTTATTTAGGTTCGTATAATTTAATTTCTTGTTCAGTAAAATTTCCCATTTCTTTTTTGTCTTTATCATTCCATTGACAAACGTATATTACTTCATTTAATACTTTATATTTAGGTTCAATATAAATTACGGTCATAGGATAGTTTCTTCTTTTTTCTGTAACAATATCACCAATTTTAAACTTTTGATTTGTCGTTTTTTATGTTTTCACATTTTAACTCTTTAATCTTTCTAAACTGCTTACATAGACTTTAGTTAACAATATGTATTGTTTAAGATTTTCATCACTTGCTTCCATTTCAACATTTAATAAGCTAAAGCAATCCCTGAAACAATCATTTAAAGCTGAATTATTAGTCAGCTTTAATACTATTAATGTGTGATTATAAACGCTGTTAAATAAATCAGCAGACTCATGTTCTAACAACAAATCTGACATATACTTTAAAATTAAAAAGGCTGCAATATTGCAGCCTTAAAGTTATGAGATAATCGTTTATTATTTACCAGTCAACTTATCATAAGTAATTCTTGCGCTACTTACTTTGCTTAAAGCATCTTCAAATCTTTCTACACTTGATTGTTGACGTGTGTTGTATCTGTAACCAAACTCTGTGCAGTATCTATGAAGATGTCGTTTGGTCATATAGTGATAGATGCCGATGTAACCACGTTTGAAGATTGACACTGAAAGCCAAATATAATTTGGCATGAAGTGTATAACGCAGGTGTAATTTTACAACAACCTTTTTATCTTTCAGTTGCTGGCTTAATTTCCGCAATGCTTTTTCATCATCTTCTGTAGGTGTGCCAATAGTAAGCTGGTCTTTAAATTCCTGTGCTAACTTTCTTGTATTCATTAAGATAATACTTAATTCAAAAATCATCTTATCTTTATTACGTCCAGTATAAAATTTTTGCATAAGGAAACCTATTATTGATTTCGTTATAAAAGAATTGTTTCATTTCCTGCATAACAGCAGGTGTATAGATAAATTT
>CAXSDU010000005.1:66936-69474 GCA_964236165.1 uncultured Parafilimonas sp.
GTGCTTTTCTGCTCTCTTGCTTTCATTCATATCTAAACTGGTATTCGGATACCAACGCAGCAAAACCTCTTTAGAACCAAGTGTAAACCGGTGGGTTATTAATTCAAAAGTAAGGTCGTTAGGAAAATCAAGTTGTTGCTTTAATTGCATCAACATGGCTGTATAAGCTTCTTTCCATCCTTCAAAAACCATTATGGGTGCAAGTACAACACCAATAGGATAAGCGCCTCCGCCTTCAATCTTTGGCAGAGCCAGTTTGCGTAAAGCCTGCATGCGTGCTGCTAACGAAGCGGTGCCGCCTTCCAGGCGTGCGGAAACAAGCGCTGCGTTTAAACTCAAGCGCCAGCGGGTATTACCGTTATGTGGAATATCAAGCAGCTTATCTACCGCATTAAACTTGGTTACAAATCTTAAATGCACGTCTGGCTGCTTACCAAAAAAACGAATAGTTTCTTCAAGGCTTCCTGTAATGTGTTCCATGCTTAAAGGGTCAGTATAACAGCTTGCTTCAAAAGAAGTAATCTTTCTAGCATTATGATATCGCGTTGTGTTTTGAAGAACAGCCGGAAGATTACCAAATACACGAATAATTGGTGCGCCTTGTAAACTGCCTGCCAGGTAACAATACTGGCAATGTGCAGGGCAACCTTCTGCCATATGGAACTGGTAATCAGCAGAAGGAGGAATGGGTCTCAGGTTAAAAGCTGAAGGAGGTGCGTTTACAATGGCTATCGTGTTTTTAGCAATTTTATACGTTTCTTTTTCTGTTGCTCCTTTAACGCTTATTATACGGTTGTTTTTTAAAACTTCGACAGGTATATTGAATGATTCGATGCGTTGCAACATTTGATGCGCAAATTTTTCTTTGTACGCATCAGGCGTAATTAAAACTCTTTTCGGTAACCAAAACCTAAACTCTTTATTCCGATTAGCTTGAACCGGATTTGAACTTGACAAATGCATCATTCACTTAAAACAAATTAGTCACCGCTATGTTTATTTTTGCAGGCTTGACAGTTGTAAAAAACGGTTAAAACTTGCCGACTCGTTTCATCGTCATAACAATCGAAGATTTTAAAAGCGTTCATGATAATTACAAAAACCCAAAGTCATCAGTGCCGGTATTTATAAAACTTTACAGACGAATTAATAATATTTTAAACGTCTGTACATTGCAGCCATCTTTATACAAAAGAAGCACTAAACCTTATCGAACTTTTGCCGGGCAATTTAATTGACAGGAATTTTCATGAAGGAATTAAAAAGCAAAGTAAATTATTGTGCTTGTAAAGATGAAAATGGTCACTGCATTTTGCAATAGTTTATTCAACAAAAATCGTATCGTCATCATTTTTTTCAATAGTCAAATTCACTGTTCTGGAAGTGACACGTGTTTTATGAATTATTTTAGAAGGAATTTTAATAAAGTCACACGGGTTAAATATATAGTATCGTTGTCTTTAAATTCAATTATGAGTTGTCCTTCTAGAACCATAAATAGTTCGTCGGTGTTTTCGTGGTAATGCCATTTATATTCTCCATTCATCACTGCAATTCGCAAACAATGGTCATTTACTTTTTCGAGAATAAAATTATCATATACTTGTCAACCTTATCACTGATGTTCTTAAAATTCCTCTTAATCAGAATTTTTGGATTGTCCATTTGGCTTTAAATTAAATATAAGTACTGTTGAAGCAAAATGAAGTTTTAAATAAATTGATTTGAAGAACTCATTAATTCTCAAAATTTAATTTGTAAACCGCTAGAATGATTATTGCAAATGTTATTATTCCCAAGATTATTGCAACCTTCTTCATGTTTCTTCTTAACTCAGGTCTCATTTTAATCATAATATAAATTTTAAAACAGGTATTTGCTGTTATAAAACCCACTTTAAATAATGCTGATTCAGTCAATCGAATGCTCGATACAATTTAGTCAAATATGCACAGGCACTTAGTTTTAGCTGCATCACATGAATTTGTTTCAGCAGAAACGGTAAAAAATACACACCTGAGTGTTAGGAAACTTGTTTGATTGTTTTATCCTGCGCGTATCAAGGATGCTAGAAATCATTAGTACAAAAACAAATTATTTCTATGACGCATCTTGAAACATCTATGTATTTATACCGTCGAAAAAACAAAAAAGGTCTTGCAACTATCTATTGCAGAGTCTCTCATTTAGGTAAAAAATTATTTTGTCAACTGACATATTCTTAGATCCAATTATGTGGAATAAAAAATGGGAAAGGTCAAATCAGAACATAACCGATTTATTCAATTGAATTAATCTCAAGAAGATTGATGATAAGATTTATTTTATCTATGATGATTAAAAATTGGTTTAGGGACAAAGAAAAAAGGGTTTTCTATGTTGACGTCCCCCCGTAAAACTGGACCATTGTAAATTAGAAAAATCGGGTAATTGTTGATAGTTTTAAAAAGCGATAATTACCATGAAAAAGTCAAAATTTACAGAAGCTCAGATTGCTTTTGCCATTAAACAAACGGAAGGTGGAACGCCGGTTGAAGA
>CAXSDU010000005.1:69484-70948 GCA_964236165.1 uncultured Parafilimonas sp.
TAAGATTTATTTTATCTATGATGATTAAAAATTGGTTTAGGGACAAAGAAAAAAAGGGTTTTCTATGTGTAAGCTCCCCCCATTTTTCGCTTCATTCAAAAGTATAATTTTCAATTTTAATTTTTTGATTTTTCAAAAGGAATTTGGATTTTATTGTATTCAGCCGGAGGAACATATCCCAGCGATGCATGTGGTCTTGAACAGTTTTAGTCCAATCGCCATTGCTCTGCTTTATTTCTTACTTCATTAAGTGATATATGAACACATAAGCATTAAGCAGCTCTCGTCTTATATTTCCATTACAACGTTCAACATATACGTTCTGCATGGGCTTTCCCGGTTGTATAAATATCAATGTGATCTTATGTTCTCTGCACCATGCATCAAGCTGCGATGATATGAACTCGGAACCATTATCAACGCGTATTATCTTTGACAAATCTCTGAACTCTTTTAAATATTCAAGGCTTCTTATCAGCCGCACTGTTGGCAATGAAGTATCGGCTTCTATGTGCAATACTTCGCGGTTGAATCATCTACAATATTCAATAGCCTGAACTTTCTTCCATCCCATAATGTATCATTCATAAAATCAATGCTCCATACTTCATTAATGTTTTGTGGTTGAAACAAAGATTGTTTTACTCTTGCCGGTAATTTTTTCTTATACCTGCGGCGGATATTAAGTTTCAGTTCTGTGTACACTCTGTAAAGACGTTTATGGTTCCATTAAATCCTCTTCTTATAATGGGGTAATAGCTTTGCCAAAAACCAATGGATGAATGTTTGTCAATCAATGACTGAAGCTCATCGATCAATGCCTCATCTTTCTTTGGCTTATTTTTATAACGGCTCCTGCCCTCAGGTAGGCTTACTGCTTTACATGCCTGTCGCTGGCTGATCTTGTGTGTTGCAACCATATACTCAACCAGGCTACCTTTTTCGGCAGGCACTAAAGTTTTTTTACCACAGCATCCTTTAAAGCTTCATGCACTAAACTTAAATGGCATACATGCGTTTGAGGCGGCTGTTCTCTTCTTCGAGTTCTTTTACTTTTTTAAGTTCGCTTACTTCCATACCGCCATAACGTTGACACCACTTATAAAATGCTGCTGTGCTTACACTTAACTCGCGGCATAAATCTTTTGCATCTCTGCCATTCTCATGCTCATGAATGGCTTTTACAATTTGTGTTTCTGTGAATCTTGTCTTTTTAATATTTACTCATTTAAATTAACGGTTTTGTTAATTTTCAAATGAGCGGGATTTAGGGGAGCTTACACTGGTACAAGATATAAAAGTGACGACAACATTAATACACTTGGCTTTAATAGAGATAACTGAAATGGTGAGGAGATTGCAAAAACTTTTAAGGCATGCGTAACTATCTGCTTTATAATATCTCATTAATAATTCGTTTGTATGGTTCAGTAATTACATTTGAAACCTTATTTGCCCTTTCAC
>CAXSDU010000005.1:70958-73930 GCA_964236165.1 uncultured Parafilimonas sp.
AACTCATTTAACTGGTTACATAACTGCAGCAATGATAATTAATATATGCAGGCCCGCACATCTTTTCAAAACAATTTAAACATATTAATAAAGCGCTACAACGCTTGCTTTTGGGTGTAATGTAAAATGCTTGCACCAGCAACGCATATACCATGCGCTCTAATGTTATTGCCATAAGAAAAACTGAAACTGTTTTATGTAATTATTTATATATCGCATCTCATTAAAAACAAATCAAATCATTTTTATGAAATACATAGTTTATTTCATAGCTGTTATAGCTATGAGCTTATTAATATATGGCTGCGACAATTCCAGGCACACTGCTACTTCAAACGTACAGGACGAGACCTTGATGGCACCTCAAGTAGTTCCTCTGCCTTTACCAGCTGAATCAAATAATCAACCAAGAAAATTAGAAGTTGCTGCAGACAAAAGCAGTGCTGATACAGCGACTGAAAACTTCGATACAGAAGACTATGATAACATCGTTGAAAACAAATTTATTTCCGTAACACAACAACCGCTATCTACTTTTTCCATTGATGTTGACAGAGCATCTTATGCCAACGTGCGAAGGTTTATTGATGGTGGTTCTTTGCCGCCAAAAGGTGCTGTGCGACTGGAGGAAATGATTAACTACTTTGATTATAATTATGCTCAACCAACTGGCAATGATCCTCTGGCTATTTATACTGAAGCTGCAACATGTCCGTGGAATAGTCATCACCGACTGGTGGAAATTGGTTTGCAGGGAAAGAAAGTTTCAACGGATAACTTGCCTGCAAGCAATCTTGTTTTTTTGATAGATGTATCCGGTTCAATGGATGAGCCTGATAAGTTACCGCTTGTTCAGCAATCATTAAAATTGTTGACGGATCAGTTGCGTGAACAGGATAAAGTTGCCATTGTTGTTTATGCAGGTAATGCAGGTCTTGTGTTGCCATCAACCAGCGGAGCTGATAAAATGAAAATAAAAGATGCTATTGATGTTTTAAGTGCAGGCGGCTCAACCGCTGGTGGCGAAGGTATTGAACTGGCTTACAAAATAGCCGAACAGAATTTAAAGCTTCATGGCAATAACCGTGTGATACTTGCAACAGACGGTGATTTCAATGTTGGTGCAAGTAGTGATGATGCTCTCGTTACATTGATAGAAAAAGAACGCCAAAGCGGTATCTATCTTTCCGTGCTTGGTTTTGGAATGGGTAATTATAAAGATAACAAGATGCAGCAGCTTGCAGACAAAGGCAACGGCAATCATAATTATGTTGATAACATTGATGAAGCGAAAAAAGTACTGGTGAATGAATTTGGTGGTACGCTTTTTACCATTGCAAAAGATGTAAAGCTGCAGGTTGAATTTAATCCAACGTATGTTCAGGCTTACAGGTTGATCGGTTATGAAAACAGGCTGCTGGCTAATGAAGATTTTAATGATGATAAAAAAGATGCAGGCGAGTTAGGTTCCGGGCATACAGTAACTGCGCTGTATGAAATTATACCTGCAGGTATTAATGATACAATGGTAAGTAAAGTTGATCATTTGAAATACCAGTCAACACGAACACCTCAATCCGGTGGTAATGAAATGATGACAATTAAACTTCGTTATAAACAACCTGAAAGTGATATAAGCAAACTGCTTGTGAATCCGGTTATAAATAGTAATGAAGCATGGGAAGAATCGTCCGACAACTTCAGGTTTTCATCAGCCGTGGCAGAGTTTGGTTTAATGCTCAGATCATCTGCTTACAAGCAAAACAGTTCCTATCAGCAATTGATTAAATTGGCTAAGGATGCAGAAGGTAATGATGTTAATGGTTACCGCTTGGCTTTTGTACAGTTAGCTGAAAAAGCAGCGGCGCTATCAACATCAGCAAATAATTTAGAAGAAGACAAAGCAACCGGAACCAAATAAATAACTGAACATATAAATTCAAATTGATTTTTTTATTTGAAAAATAAGCGCATCTTTGCAGCCGCAAAAAAATAAAAATGCTTCGCATAACATCATATCATAACGTGCCTCTACAATTTGATACAGATATTGTATCAAAGAATGCAGCGATATATTCATGTAAGTAATCAACTTTATTTATAAAAGAAAGCCTCGCTGATAGCGGGGTTTTTTTATGTCTGAAACTCCCCGCAACCAAGACATAACATAGCCGATTATTTCAAACATAACGGTTAATACAAATCGCCGGTGCATTACATGCCTGGTATAAGAATTAAAAATGGCAAAGAAAATAAAAACACAACTTGAAGAGCAGTTGATGTTAAAACAGGAAAGAGAGAAGACCATTGAAGAAATGCTACTTTATTCAAAGAAAAGGTTTAAAAGATTTGAAGAAGTAATTATTCAATTATTTGAGAATAAAGATTTAAGCAGGTTTTTTAATACTGATAAAAGAATATGGAAGCTCAATGAATGCTTCATCAGGGTATCAAAAGCTAATAACCACAAAGCTAAAATTGATCTTAAAGAGGTATTTATTTATCTCAATAACTGTTCAATGCTGACTAAAGATGAGTTTCAGATACAAGCTATGACTTCACCAAATAGTTTTTAATAAATTTTTCAGGCTGCTTTTGCATAGTTATCAACATAAGGTCTTTCATTTTTTACTACTGCAAAAGCTCTCAGCACAAGTTTGTTTTTAATTGCATTTAATATACTCATAGCGTGTTTGCCTTCCTGTTTCTTTCGTTCATAATAATCTTTAAACGCTTTATGATTTTTAATAGAAGTAAGTGCACACATATGCAGTAAACGTTTAAGCTCTTTGTTAGCCATTTTATGTACATGCTGTTTACCTTTTATACTGATGCCGCTTTGATAATCGAAGGGAACAACACCTGCATAACAGGCCAGTTGCTTACCACTGCTGCACATGGTAAACATGTTAGAGCAACAGATAAGATACACTGCCGTTATATGACCGATGCCTGGTATGGTATTGAGCAGT